>CAYZSY010000001.1:0-29958 GCA_964481185.1 Candidatus Woesearchaeota archaeon
TTGAATATCGTTTGCCGGATTAAATGAATCATACGACTTGCTCTTTGCTCTAAAACTAAAAATAATCTTAAATTATTTTTTTTTGCGCTGGCGCTTCGCGGACTAACATTACCCGACCACTAACGTCCGAGTTAGCAAGATCACCATCGCCATCGCACCCCGAGACCAAGTTGAGGCTCGTGCCCAAGCCCAACCTGGAAATTCCTTGATTTCTTGCAAACCAAGTTCTGCTTCCGTTTTTATCAAAATTTGGTAAGCCTTGTTCATCTACTGTTGAGAACTTCTCTCCATAGTATTTCCCTAAAAGTCTTTCGTCATGAATGGCTGAAAAATCATTTCTTGGAACAACGTCTAATCCATAACCTGCCTTATTTTTTGAAGGAATAACATCAAAGCCAGTTATAAGAGCAGGAAGTCTTAATCTTCCCGTATTCTGTACTATGTGAGGAACTAAGTCCGTTATAATCGAATTGCTTGGCTTATAACTATCTTCTAAGCTTCTCAAAACAAGAGCGGGAGTATCTGAATAATAGTTGTCTTTAATCATATTCATAACTTCTGGTCTGTTTAAATCTGCCAAAGTCGCAACTCTTATTCCTTTGTTCAAACCTCTTACAATGCTGTCAACTCTCGCGGCTAGGAATGTCGAGCTTCCTATCATTGTTCTTGAATTTTCATCGTACCAAAACCAAACGCCGTTCTTTATTGTTTCTTTGACTTCGTTGTAAAGTGCTTCTGCGTCTTCGCCTTGAATTAAACTTGGAACTATTGTTGGAACTATAAAATTAAAATTTCCCCTTATCTCTTGAGTTGTGTTTTTCATAGTTTTTCTAAGAATAACATCTATTTAAATTTTTCTATTTATTACTATTTAATAGTTACTAATATTTAGCTTATGGTTTGCCTTAGTTAACTGTTTAGAAATCAGAGAATTTGCTCTTTTATCTTTTGAATATCATTTGATGTATCAAACGAGCTGTGAGATCTTCTCCTTGCCCTTGCAGAGAGCAAAAGAAGAAATAAAATTATTATTAAGAACAAAAAGTTTGCTGACAAGAATATTAGCAATATATGCATAAATGGGAGATAAAAACAAAGGTATTTAATGATTTTTATAATTGACTAACGTTTTGGAAGTAATAAGAAATCAAAAACAAAAGAAGAAAGATTTATATATGCGCATATACATATGCATATATGGTAAAAGTAATCTCTTTGTCAAATGAGGCATATGAAAAATTGAGAGCATTAAAAGGAAGCAGATCGTTTTCTGAAATTGTTATAGAATTTACAGACTGCGGGAAGAAGACGGATATTATGGATTTTGCAGGTGCCTTTAAAGAGAATAGTAGTAATTGGAATGAAATAAAGAAAAAGATATATGAAGGAAGAAAAAAATTTAGATTGAGAGAGGTCAAGTTTTAATGTATTGCCTTGACACAAATGTTATTATTGATTTTTTAAGGAATAAAAAAGAAATTATCAACAAAATTAACAACTTACAAAAAGAAGGAAAAATTTCTGTTACAACTATTAGCTTATGTGAATTGTACAAAGGACTTCATCTGTCTAACAGGGCGCAAAATGAATTATTTATATTGGATAATTTCGCCCAATCTGTCAAAATTCTGGATTTAAACTGGCAAATTTGCAGAAAGTTTGGAGAAATGTATAATCGACTGGAGAAAAATGGGCGCATGATTAACGAACTTGATATAATGATTGCATCTATAACTGAAGCAAATAATGTTACATTAATAACACAAGATAAAGATTTTAAGAATATGGGTATAAGAGTTAAGATTTGGTAAGGCTGTTTTTACATCTCTTCCAATGCTTTTATTCCGAGCAGTGAAAGAGAATTTTTTAGGACTTTTGAGAAAGAATCAACTAGAACGAGCCTGAACTGTTCGTTCTCGGAGCCAATTACCTGATTTGTATGATAAAATTCGTTGAACAATTGGGAAGTCTCAAATGCGTAATTGGCTACCAAATTCGGGGAGAGGCCTTTGTACGCATTTATTAAAATCTGCGGGAATTTGCCGAGCTGAAAAACCAAGCTCTTTTCCATATCATTTAAATTGCGAATTTCGTATTTTTTCTTCTGATTAAATTTTACTTTTTTAAGAATGCTTTTTGCTCTTGCATAGCTGTAAAGCAGATAAGGACCTGTATCCCCTTCAAAAGAAGTAAATCTTTCTATATCAAAAACCATGTCATTTCCACGATAATTCTTTAGATCTCCGTAAATTATTGCTGCAAGTGCAATAAATCTTGCTCTCAATGCCAGCTCCTTTTTTGTTAGTTTTGACTCTCTTTTCAGAATTTCTTTTTCGGCGAGAGCTCTGGATTCATTTATTATATCTTCCATGCTGACAGTTCTTCCCTTTCTTGTGGAAAATTTCTTTCCATCTTTATCCAAATAAAGCCCATGACGTATATGCGCGCAGTTTTTCGCCCATTTATAGCCCATAAGCTCAAGAATTTTAAATAATTGGGAGAGATGGAGTTTTTGCTCAGAGCCAACTTCGTAAAACATAAAATCAAACTTGTATTTTTCATGCCTGTCTATTGCAGCAGCAATATCTCTTGTTGCATAAATCGTTGTTCCGTCTGATTTTTGAATTATGACAATGCCAAGATTATATTCTCTAAGATCAGCTACTAGTGCTCCCTCGCTTTCAACAAGGAGATTTTTTTTCTTTAATTCCTTGACAACTGCCTCCATTTTCTTATTATATTGAGATTCTCCAGAGATAACGTCAAATTTTATGCCAAGCACATCATAAACTTTCTGAAATTCCAATATGCTTAATGCCCTAAAGCGATTCCAGAAAGCGGCTGCTTCTTCATCCCCATATTCTAATCTTTTAAACCACTCTCTTGCCTCTTTTTCAAGCTCTGGATTTTCATTAACTTTTACATACACCTCAAAAAGGTGAGCCATTGGATTTGATTTTAATTTCTTGGAATCTCCAAATTTTTTATATCCTAGAATAAGCTTTCCAAATTGCGTCCCCCAGTCGCCAAAATAGTTCATTCTTATAACTTTAAAGCCAAGGAACTCCGATATTTTAGAAACAGAATTTCCTATAATTGTTGATCTTAGATGCCCTATTCCGAATGGCTTTGCGATGTTTGGCGAGGACATTTCAACAAGAATCTTTTTGCATTTTCCAAAATTGCTTGAGCCGTATTTTTCACCTTCTTTCTGGATTTTTTTTAATATGCTCTCTGCGAGAATTGTTCGATTTATAAAAAAATTAACATATCCTTTTAGCGCCTCTACTTTTTCAAATTCTAGAGAATTTTTCAGCTTGTTTGATAGTTCTATTGCTATCTCTACGGGATTTTTCTTAAATTTTCTTGCCAGTAAAAAACAAGGAAGAGCATAATCTCCAAGAGAAGAATCTTTTGGAATCTCAATCAGAGGCAATATCTCTTTTTCTTTCAATTTTGTTGTTTTTGCAAGAAGCTCTGCAACTCTCTCTTTCATAGAATTAATTGGGATTATGTGTTTATTAAATTTAATCTTTTAATCTGAAGCCGCATTCCTGACAGAATTTATCCTCTTCGTTTACATCTTTTTTGCAACCAGGGCAACTTGTTAATGGAAATGTCATTTTCCCTCCGCACTGAGGGCAGAATTTCTGACCTTCATCTCCTCCCCTGCCACATTTTTCGCATTTTGGAAGAATCTTTTTTCTTTCTATTATTGCTTTGTACCCTAATTTTCCTGAAACGACCTTTGAGTATGCGTCAGCAATAGCCTCGGGCTTCTGATATTTTCTTAAGTCTATGCAACTTCCCATTTTTCACCTTTTTAATTTACAAATTTTGAAAACAATTTTATTTTATAAAGATTTGTATGCAAATCAATATGTGGCATCCGAAAAATGGTTCTCAACGACAATTTAGATGAGGTGATGAAATTCACAAAAAAGAGTCTTTTGGAGACTCTACGGTTGAAAAAAGCCTCTAGGGAGGATTGAACTCCCGACACCTTGTTTACGAAACAAGTGCTCTACCACTGAGCTATAGAGGCATTTGATTAAGAACTCAATAGAAAGCTATTTAAAAGGATTTGTGAGGATAGAGGAGGGAAACTAGAAAAGTTTATAAAGAGATCTGTCTCACTCTATTTTAGTAAAAAATTTGGTGAAAATGATTATTCGGGACAAACAAGCTAGGATAAATATCTATCTAACATTTATAATTGCATCTTTTGTTTTGATAATTCTTGCTGGTTTTGTTTTTGCAGCAATTGTTGTAGCACCTAGTTCTGGAGGAAGTTCATTTAGTGTTCTTGAAGATGTCTCATCCTTTTACAATATAACTATTAATAACACTGAAGAGGGTCAGGGATTGAATATCACTCAAGTCAACATAACTTTCTCTACAGGGGTTTCTTTTGTTGTGAACACGAATGGAACAAATGCTGTAAATTACACTTTCAGAAACAGTTCTACAACAGTCGCATGGTCAAATTTCACATATTATTTGATTAACGGAAGCACAAACAATACATTCTTCTGGTTTAATGCTACTATTACAACTCCTGGAACCTATAATATTTCTGTCTGGACTGCAAATAACACAGGCGCAACTCATTCTAACGTAACTGTCAGCGTAAATGATACAACTGCACCTTCTACAATTGCGTTTGACAGTTCAACAGCAACAAACAATTCTGCCCTTGCGACTTACCTTCCCATTAATATTAGTGCAACCGATAATGGTGTGCTTGGAAGAATAGTAGTAAAATTGTTTAATTCAAGCAATGCAGAAGTAAATTCAAGTACCTCTTCAACAGGGGCTGCAAGCCACTATGTTACATTCTCTGTCTCCAGTTCTGGAACTTATTATGTAAATGCGACTGTGAATGATAGTTTCAATAATATGAATAGGAGTAGTGGAACAAGAACATATAATATTATGGCTAGTTCTTTTGAAATAAATGGCACAATATATAATACAGATGGAGTTGCTATGGGTAGTTCAAACATGAGTGTTCAGATAATGTATGCCCCTGGCGGAGGAACAACGCCGACCCTCTTTCCTTATCTCTCCTCTACATCAAATGCATCTGGCTGGTTCAATATAAGCTTGCCTGGTAATTCTAGCTGGATGTATCAAATATCTATAAAGCATGCAAATGCCACAACTGGAGCGATAGATTATGTTGGACAAAGTTTACCTCACTTCCCATACCAGGAACTTTCAAGTGGAATAAGCACCAGTTATTATCTTAAAGAAGCTGGGACAATAAACATAACTGCAGTTAATTCAAGCAACAGCAGAATAGGCTTTAACTATCAGCTAAAAGACACCTCTCTCGGATATACAATTGCAAGTGAATGGACATCTCAACTAACCGAGGCAGATTTGTATGTTCAAAGAGATAGAAACTATTCTGTAATGATTTATCCGCAGAGTAGCATGCCTGTAAGTTTTGATTGGAGCAACTTTAGTTCTGCAAACAGTTACGACTTTAATTATTCATCTTCTTATAATGCAACAACCAAAGTAGTTAACAAACAATTTAATGCTACAATGAGCTTACAAAGATATACTGGATATGCAAACTGGTCTGCAATGACTGGAGCAACAGGTATAGACGATTTTGTTGTTGTTCCTTATATACTTATGCCTGGAAATATGATATTTATGACTGATCAAGGATATGGCTCAATGCCTTGGAATATGAGTGCTTGGAATAATGGGCAGTCGGATTTATATGACTTTACAAGTGGATTTTATAATATCACTCTGCCTGGACCTGCTGAAGCGCAAACCCTTTTATTGCTTGCAGTGATTAGAAACGGAACAAATTATTATGGAAGCTACAAGAACATAAGTATCAATTATACAGGTGGCGGACAAAATAATCTTACAATGTATGGTTTGCTTGGGAGTTATGTTAAGAATATCACACTGAACAATGCGGGAGATTGGCAAGCGGGTTCATCCAAGCAAGTTCCTGTAAAGAGAAAGTTGTTTAACTTAGTAAACGCTTCAAATACCCTTTTGGGACAGCAATCTGAAGCCCATATTGAGGTTGAAGTTGATTATTCAGGATTTAATGCCTCAATATTCACTTTCCAGACAGAAGCATCTAATGGGAATAGCAACTTCTCACTGCCCTTGTTGAATATGACTGGAATTAAATCAATGAACATATTTTCTCAAGCTTATGCGCCAAGAAGCATTGATGAGAGAACTGTTGCACAAATAAATGCAAATAATAATATTACATTAAACACATTTAATCCGCAAGCACTTGATGGAACAACAGGGTCAAGCATCTCAATGGCAATGTACAAGTCAAATTCAAGCTGTGATGCGCCTGCTCCTGCCAGCTCATGTACTCTTGGGAGTTCCACAAATATGAGCAACTTTAATCCGTTAAATGCGCTTATTGGAGGAGGAAAGATAAGCTTTAGAATGGGTATGGGTAATGTACTGGTTCATTATGTAAATGTTGACATGCTTGCTTCAGGACCGCCTGATGCATTATTTGAAGATAATAATGATGTTACAGAAACAACTTCTGGAGGATTTGGAAAAGTTATGAAATTTGGCTCAAAGGGACCAAAAATATATGATTATGCTTTAATTTCAATGCCTTATACTGAAGGAAGCAGTTCTACTGCTGGATTGAATGAAAGCGCTACAATTTATATGAATATAACAACATTCTATGACGAAAATTGGAATACAACATGGAGCGCAGGCAATGGAACAAATATAACTAATTTGAAAGGGAATAACTCTCATTATAACACTGGAAGAGATGCAGAGTGGCAGACTTTAATGAGTGGATTGAGCTGTACGACAAATGTAACTGCATTTAATGTGACAAATGCTTGTTATGTTGATACAACAAACAACAGAGTTTGGGTAAGAATACCTCACTTCTCGGGAACTGGACCTTCTGTAACTGGAAGTGCAATTACAGTAGCATCATCAAGCTCAACAAGCACAAGCACTTCATCTGGAGGCGGAGGAGCCGATAGCTATTGGATAGTTACATATATCGTACCTGACTCACAGTTCAAGAGTGCAGAGGGATATACAAAGAGTATGGCTTCTAAGGAAAGAGTTAAAGTATTTGTAGACAATAATGGAGTTAGTGAAAATCATTATGTTGGCATAACTAAGATTACATCTGACAGCGTAACAATAAACGTTTCGTCTGATCCACAAACTGCTACACTAAAGATAGGCGAAAGCAAGAAATTTGAAGTTACGAGTGACAGCTATTACGATATACAAGTTACTCTAAACTCCATAAGCAGCAGCAAAGCAAACATGACGGTAACTTATCTACATGAACAAATGCCTGCCTTGGAAGCTGGGGCTGCTGAAAGCACAGCAACAGGTGAAGAAGAAACAACTAGTGGTGCTGAAAAGGCAAATATTTTGCAGAACATAAAAGCATTTGTTAAGAATAACTGGATTTGGATTGTTGTAGCACTAGTTGCAATAGCAGTTATAATTGTTGGTATTTCTCTAGCTACGAAAAAGAAAAAGAAAGAAATAAAAGAAAAAGTTTGGCTCAAGGGCATCTAAATTTTTAGTCATTTTCTTTTAACTTCTGAATGGTAGTGTACTTTTATCAGAAAGTAATAAATAGGCAAGCTGGTTCTAAGAACAGATGATAAGGCGAATTAAAAGATTGCTCTCATTCAGCAAAGAACAGACCCATAAATATGTCCCAAAAGGCAAGCCAGATGCAATAATTCTTGCTGCAGGAATGCTTGGCAAAAAAATTCTTTTTCCTAAGGCGTTATTTGAACATGGAGGAAAAACTGCAATAGAACACCAGATAAGCGTGATGAGACCATTGGTAGGAAAGATAATAATAGCTTGTCATGAGAGTGAACGCAAGGAGATAGCAAAACATATAGATTATCTTGGTGGTATAGAATTCTCAACTGAAATACGCCTACTTGGAACAGCTGGAGCTACGAAAAAAGCAGTTGAGAATTCAAAAGCAAATTCTTTTATCGTGTGCAATGTAGATGATTTAACAGACATAGACTTAAATTCTTTAATTGATTTCGGTCCTGATACAATGTGTGTTTCTAATCCCAGACTAAGTTTTGGGGTTTTAGAGACAGATGGATTTGATGTAAGACAATACAAAGAGAAGCCAATGATGAGAAACATATGGGCAAATTGCGGGCTTTATTTCTTAACCAGAAAGACTGTTGAAAACTTTCCTGAAAGAGGAAGCCTAGAGCATGATGTCTGGCCATATGTAAGAATGAAAGCTTTCAAGCATTTTGGGATGTGGAAGACGTTTGGAAAATAGCTTGTAATCTGCCCTCTTTTGCCCTGCTTGTTCTGTCAATTAAATTTTCTCCTTTGAATTGTTCTATCAGTGTTTTATATACATTATCAAGTGCTTCTTCTTTTGTATTAGCTGGTTCTTTTAAATTCCTAAATTTATTACAATATCCTATAAAATCTACATGTGCTACCCACTCGCCTGCTGTTTTTTCAACATAACCTATTTTGATTGCATCGTGGAGATGAGAATTTTCATAAATCACAAAAAACCTATCTCCTTGCTCTATGAGAACATAGTTTTGAACTCTTTTTTCACTCATTCTTTTTGAAAATCAAAACACTATTTAAAAATTTGTATATTTATATTGCGTGCGAATGATTGGAGAAGTCTGGATTATTAGAACCCTAATTCAGGATTAATTTTATTTAATACGTCTCTAAGTTCTTCGGATATATTTGCCTTTCTTACTAACTGGCTTTCTTTTGCCCTTTGAAGTTCTTCCGGAGTCGCTTCCCTGTCAAAACCACGCTGACTTAGACGTATCTCACCCTGACGGCCATTTGCATATTCCACATCTGTATCTCCCCCATATATATCAAACTCCCTACGGCCTATAACTTCATAGAACCTATAGTCCTCGTGAACTCCTCCTATGACTCCTATTTCTACTTTTTCGAACCATCTGCCTTTGATTCCACCTTCAAAAACATAGTCTATCAACCTTTTTCTTTCTGCCATATTTTGCTAAAAATTATCTGGTTTTTATAGATTTATATTGTGAAATATACACTTAAAACTTTGAGCTTGATAAAAAAGAATAAAAATAAAGAAAAAATAATAAAAAATAGGTTAATTAGCAACAATCTGGGGAGTCTGTCTTCTTTTCTTCAGAAGCAGGAGCAGAATTTTGTGCTTGTGCTGGAAGTTGTCTCTCAACTTTAGCAGTTTTTGCTTTTTTTGGTTTCTTTTCAGCCATGTTTACCTCCATATGTAAAACTCAATTTTTCTATCTATTTAAGGATTGAGCAAGGCTTTTAAACCTGTGATTGACCTTGTAAATGTGATAACAGTTCTTGAATTAACACGAACTTATTCTTTATGCTCAAAGTTTTAAGAAATGATTAAATGTTTGTGCTTAATGGTTTAGTTAGTTTTAAAAAGCAGAATTTCCTTGTCGGCGCATGTATCACTATAAACAAATTTTAGAGGATGTTGTACTCGGGTTTACTGGATTGTTTTATTTAGCTATGGGCTTCTTAGCAAAAGTATTTGATAATTGAAAATTTTGTCTAGAAACCTGTGTTTTTATTGTTTTTTAGGGCTCTCAATTGTTCTCTTAATGTATCTTGTGCGAATGTTTGCAACATTCTTCAATCTTCGGTTAGTAAACCTTCAGATTGTGCGAAGTTTTGGGGAAAATTGGCGTTTTCAGCGATCTTTCAGCAATTTTGCTGTTGCGAAAATTAGGATTACACCTATAAAGGTTATTGTCAGAGCGGTGTAAATTTCAGTTGTATAATGCTCTTTTTGGACATCTAAAAGTCTTGAAACCCAGTTCTGAAAAGAGTCAAAAATGGCATTTCTCCAGGCATAAGCGACGCTGAAGCCTATTGCTGCAACTATTGCAAGTCTTAATTGGCGTTTTAGCTCCTTTTTGAATGATTTGCTTGTCTTTAATATGTTCATTTTCTTCAATTTTCCTCTGGTTTTTTAGCTTTTCTGTTTGTTATTAAAGCGAACTCTTAATTCCCGATGTTTTATATGGGTGGTTTTAGGCATTAAAGCGAACCTCACTTTTTTCACCCTTTTATGCTTAAAATTTTAGCTTTCGCTTGAAACTTTTAGCTGAAATTTGGTTGGTTTTGAATTTATCTGGATGAAAGATCCAAAATTCCATTAATTATGAGATATAAACCTATTATCCAAGCTAGAATTGCGGGGGCAGCGATTACAATTATGCCTGCTATGATTGCCAGGACTGGTCCGAGATTCTTTGTTTTTGCCATTTTTACCTCCTTTTATTAAATGAGAAGTAAAATTCCATGGATTATCAAATATAATCCAACAGCCCAACGCAGAAGCTTTGGTACAAAAAGGATTAAAGCTCCTAAAACTATAGCCAAAACAGCTGAAATTGTTATGCTTGTTACCATATTTAATTGTTTTTTTGTTTTTTCTCTTTTGAAACTTAAATTAAAAAGATTAAAATAAAAATAAATCTTGATTTATCTCTTTCTTGCAGGTCTTGCTTGATAATTTCTCATCAATTTTGCAATACCTATAACCAAGAATGATAGGGCTATGAGCCATGTGGTTATTTGTGCACCGATATCGACGCCCAATAAAGGCAGTGTGTAAAGTACACCGATAAGGGTTACAAGCCATGCAGTCAATTTTGCCATTACGATTTACCTCCTTTTGATTAAGTTTTTGTTAAAACCTTATGAGAAAGATAATGCTTTTGGGTTTTTATAGGTTTCTATGCCTTATTTTTTAAGTGTTTTTGGCGGTTTATGGGTGTTTGTTTGATGCCGAGCGTAATCAAAAGCTTGGGCAGCCTTGCTAGCTGCGTTCAAAACAAGGGCTCTCGATGGCGAGCGCGTTCGGCGCTTCGCGCCTCACAAACATTGTGGCTATCTTCTCTTGTTTGTGGGCTTTTTTCTTGTTTTAGCTCTTTTTTTTATCATATTAATGCTGTTTATAGGTGTTTATGGGTGTTTAAACAGCTGTTTATTTTGCATTATTTGGTGTTCAAATTTATGTGTTGGATATCTGTTGGAGTTTTAAGTTTATGTGCTGGATTATCTCAGTTCGGTTGTTTTTCCTTTTGTTTTTAAGAAAGGTTTAAATAGTTTAATTATATTATAATGTTATGTTTGGATGGCTATTTGGGGATAGAACAAAGAGACTTGAAGAAGAAACAAAAAAAAGTTTTTCTAATATTAAAGATGACATGGACAAGGTAGGAATCTGGCTTAAACACCTTAAAGAAGAGGACAAACAGCTGTTTAAGATGGTTTCTGAGTTTAAACAGGATTTATCGACGATAAAGGAGGAGATTGGCGAGATTAGAGAGTCTATAGAACTGGCTGTTGAACAACGTGCAAACAAACAGCTGTTCAAAAAACTACATGTTTTGGGCAAACAAACAGCTGTTTATGGTGTTCAAGAAGCTGTTCAAACACCTGTTCAAACAGGCAATTTTTACGAAATTCTTAGAAATTTAAGCTCAAATGAGAGGGTTATTATTTTTGCGCTTTTGAACAGCGAAAATGGGATGAAATTGAGCTATGAAGACCTTGCAATGCTTCTTGGAAAGGAGAAAGCTACAGTAAGAGGACAAATAAATGCGATAAAACAGAAAAGCGAGGGCTTAATAGAGGAAATAATAGAGAAAAATGGGAAAAAGAGAGTTTTTGTGCCTGAAGAAATAAAAGAGAAACTAGTAAAATATGCAAAAGTGAGAGTTAGGGGGAACAAAAATGAACGAAAAAGATGAGAAAGAGATGGTAAAATTTAAGCGAACTGAGATTGGAAAATGGGTAGAAGAGGGAGAAATGAGAGGTATAGTATTAAACGAACTAATTGGAGATAAATTAAAGTGTGGAAGAGGGAGGTGAAAGAAAAAATTAAACAGAAAAGTAGAGAAGAAAAATAGATTTGAGAGAGTAATAAAATTAATCGGTGTGACGAAGATCTTAAAGTTTCCTAAGATTCAAAATTGTCTGCAATGAGGCAATTTTCTTGAGATCTTGGGAGATTGAAAGGGCAACTTTCTTATTGTTCTCTTTAGATTTCAAAAGAGGAATGCCTTTTTTGATAATTTTGTGAACATAATCTCTGATTGAGCTTTCTGAAAGACCTAATTTCTGTGAAATAAGAGAATAATCGACGACAAAACCCTGCTCTTCAAATGTATAAATTGCAGAAAAAACAGCCATTTCCTGACTAGTTAGATGCTTAAAATTTGAACGGATCTCTTTTCTTATTGAATCTAGAGATTCCAGAACTTCAGAAACGCGCTGAATGTGATTAATTTGATCTGTTTTTAGCTGATTTTTTGAATTTTCATAAGTTTCTTCTGAGTGAAAGGTGTAAAAATCAATGTTTTTGTCTGTTTGTTGGTTTGCCTGCCTGTCTGCCTGTCTGTTTGTTGGAACCCCACCATTTCCTGTAGAGATTGTTAGATCTTGGGGTTTTAAGCTCTTTAAAGGCAAATTATCTGTTGGAGCGTGCTGAAATGCTGGATTTATCTGTTGGATTGTTTGGTTTGTTGAGTTATTTGTTGGATTGTTTAGATTTAGAGTTCGTTTAATTTCTTCTAGTTGTTGAGTTAAATTTGTTATTTGCTCTTGGAGAGCAATAATGTCTTGTTTTATCCTTAAAAATGCTTCTTTTAGTTGGTCCATTGTGATTAAATATCTGATAAAGTGCTTGAATTTAAGTTTTGTTGTGATTGATAAGTATTTTGATGTTTCTTATATATATCAAATGCTTGGTTTGAGAGTCTCCAACGCTGTCTTTTTATGTATTCAATGCCGTTTTTGTTCTTATTAATCTGAACTACGAGTTTCTTTTTTTCTAATTCTGACAAAAGAGATTTTGTAAACTCCTCGTCTCGAGCAGTTTCCTTAGCTATTGCATTTGTAAAAGAAGAAGAAGGAGATATTGCAAACAGGTGATGTAATATCTGCTCTGCAATTTTGTCTTTTTTCTCTTTTGATAGTTTTGGCATGTGGAACAAAACCGAATAACTTATATAAATCTATTTATATTTGAATAGATAAGATTAAATGTTATGTAAATAGAAATGATTATATCTTTTTTGTAAGTAACAAAACAATATGGATGAAAATATCGGCAAAATTGAATACAATAAGAACAAAGTTCTCGAGCATTTCAACTCAGGAGAATTGAAATATATTGAACCCAATAAGAAGGAAGAAGTAGCTGAAACTCTATGCCCGATTGTGAAAGAATGGTTCTTTTCAAAGTTCAAAGATTTCAGCCTTACCCAGCTTTATGGTGTTAAGAACATACGCGATAGAAAGAATATACTTGTCTGCGCTCCTACTGGCGGAACAAAGACATTGACTGCATTTCTGAGCATTATTAATTATTTAGTGGAGCTGGCATTAAAAAGTGAATTAGAAGACAAAGTTTATGCTGTTTATATAAGCCCTCTTAGAGCATTATCTTCGGATGTACATATAAATTTGAAAAGACCTTTGGAAGAAATTAAAGAATTGGCAGAAAAGAAAGGATTAAAATTGCAAAATATTAGAGTAAACTTGAGGACTGGGGACACTACTTCTGCTGAAAGACAAAAGATGCTAAAGAATTCTCCACATATTTTGGTTTGCACACCCGAAACATTAGCTATTGTTCTAACATCTCCTCGATTTGTAGAGAAGATGACGGCAGTTGAATATATGATTGTTGATGAGATACATGCTATGACAAATAAAAGAGGAGTTTATCTTAGTTTGACTCTTGAAAGGCTTTGTAATATAAGCATAATTGAGCCTGTCCGTATAGGGCTTTCAGCGACCATTGCCCCACTTGAAGAAATTGCCAAGTTTCTTGTTGGTGTTGGGAGAGAGTGCATCATTGCCAATGTAAAACTGCTTAAAAAAATAGAGATAGGGCTTGATTTTCCAGGAGAGAACATAATTGAGGCAGAAAATATAGAAAACCAGAGAAAGTTTTATCATCTTCTTGATGAGTTAGTAGGCCAGCACAAAACTACATTAATATTTACTAACACGCGGGCTGCCACAGAGAGAATCGTCCATTACCTTGATCTTCACTTTCCTGGAAAGTATATTGGGCTTATTGGAGCACACCATAGCTCTATGAGCAAGGAGAAGAGATTTGAGATTGAAGACAGACTTAGAAAAGGAGAGCTAAAGGTTGTTGTTTCTTCAACTTCTCTTGAATTGGGAATAGATATAGGAAGTATAGACCTTGTTGTAATGCTTCGTTCTCCAAAGTCTGTTTCAAGGGCATTACAGAGAATAGGAAGAGCGGGGCATAAACTGCATGAAAATCCAAAGGGACAGTTTATTGTTCTTGATAGAGACGATTTGATTGAGTGTGGGGTGTTAATGAAAGAGATGGTGGAAGGAAGAGTGGATTTAGCTGCAATTCCAAGAAATTGCCTTGATGTATTGTCTCAGCAGATATTTGGGATGGCAATAACCAGAATTTGGGGAGTGGATGAAATGTTAAAGACAATAAGGAGGGCTTATCCTTATGAAAATCTTACAAAAGAAGACTTTTTGTCTGTTGTAAGCTATCTTGCAGGAGATTATGCATTAGAACATAGAAATGTTTATGCAAAAATATGGTATGACCCTGAGAAAAAGCAGATTGGAAAGAGAGGAAAGCTTGCAAGAGTGATTTATATGACTAATTTGGGGACTATTCCAAGTGAAGAGGGAGTAACAGTTACTATTGGAGCTGGAGAGAAGAGGGGAAGTGTTGTTGGAAGAATTGATGAATCTTTCTTAGAGAAGATTAAAAGAGGAGATATATTTGTTCTTGGAGGACAAAAATATCAATTTCTCTATTCCAAAGGAATGAAAGCGTTTGTTATGGGGGGAATCACAAAAAATCCTACCATTCCCTCTTGGTTTTCAGAGATGCTGCCCTTGAACTTTGAACTTGCAAGAGGAATCGGAAGATTTAGAAGGCTTGTCAAGGAAAAACTTGGAGACAAGGACAAATGCATTTCATTTATACAAGAATTTATTTATTGCAAAGAATATATTGCTGAAGAAGTTTATAATTATCTAAAACAACAGCAGGATTTTTCTGAAGTTCCTGATGACAAAACAATAGTTGTTGAAAAATTCAAGGAAGAAAAAGAGTATTTGCTATTTCATACATTATATGGCCGCCGAGTTAACGATGCATTGGCAAGAGCTTTCGCATTTGCAGCAGCAAGATTAAAGCAAAGAGATATTGAGATGGGGATAAATGACAATGGGTTCTTTATTGCAGGAGAGAGCTTGGATGAGAATAAGATTATTTCTTGGGTAATGGAAAAAAGAGAAGATTTGAGAGAAATATTAAAAGAGGCTCTTGAAAAAACAGAGATTTTAAGAAGAAGATTCAGACATTGCGCTGCGCGCTCGCTTATGATTCTGCGATCTTACAAGGGAAGAGAGAAGAGTGTAGGAAAACAGCAAGTTCACTCTGAACTCTTATTTTCTGCTGTAAAAAAGATAAGCGAAGATTTTCCAATTCTTAGGGAGGCAAGAAGAGAGGTTCTTGAAGATTTGATGTCTGTTGAAGATGCGGAGAAAGTGCTTCAATGGATTGAATCTGGAGAAGTTAAAATAAAGAAAGTTCAGACTCCGCTTGTCTCCCCATTTGGGCTCAATTTAATGCTACAAGGGAGAAGCGATCTAATTAAAATAGAAGAGAGAGCGAGCTTCTTGAAGAGAATGCATGAGCTTCATATGAAGATAATTGCTGGGAAGCAAAAGAATTAACTATCTGTTTTAATTATATTAAATATGAGAGAAGAGATTAAAATCAAATATGTGGGAAAATGCCTCTTAATTGAAAGTGGAAAGGAAAAAATTCTTGTAGTTGGAGACTTGCACCTTGGGTATGAAGAAGCTCTTAACCGCTCCGGGGTGCTTGTTTCAAGGCAGATGTTTGACGAGATAATATCGGACTTTAATGCTATATTTGGAGAGGTTGGAAAAGTTGACAAGATAATCTTGCTTGGAGATATAAAGCATGATTTTGGAGGAATTTCAAGACAAGAATGGGAAGATGTCAAAAATTTAGTAAATTATCTTAAACCATTTGCAAGAAAAATAATAACTCTTAGAGGGAATCATGATATAATCCTTGAACCGATTGTTGATAAAATTGGAATAAAACTCAAAGATTATTATATTTGGAGGGATTTTTTCTTTAGCCATGGAGATAGGGACTTTGAGGAGATATGGGATAAAAAGATTAAACATCTGATTGTTGGACATGGACATCCTGCGATTAAACTGCGAGAAGGAATTAAGGTTGAGAAATACAAGTGTTTTCTCTCTGGAAAGTTTAAAGGAAAGAATATTATAGTGATACCGAGTTTTATAGAATATTATGCTGGAAGCGACCCGCGAGGGGGGGAAGTATTTCTTGCATGGGATATTAATTTTAGAAATTTTGATGTTTTTGTTGTTGGAGAGAATTTGGAAGTACTTGACTTTGGGAAGCTTAAAAGCTTGAAATAAGTTTCCCAAGCCATCACTTCTTACGAAGCTTCTGACTTTGGGAAGCTTGAAAACCCAGATTGGTTGTCAGATTGTGATTATTCTTTCTTTGTTTCTGAGGTCTGGGGTGCTGAAATTTGAGGGAGTGGAACGTGCAATGGAAGACCGAGCTCTTCTTCCAGTTGCATAGCTCTGACTGAACATCTTCTAAGAATAAAATTAAACAGAGGAACTCTTATAAATTCTGAGATTTCCTGCTTTTTCCAGTCTTTTAGAATTGCTTTTGCTTCTTCATTTGAAACTGTTAATATAAAGAAACCCTTAAACGAAACTTCTCCATTGTTTTCACTTTTCTCCCCTGATTTTTTTTCAGCTTCTTCATCTTGATTTGAATATTTTACTGAAAAGTTAAATAAGACTCTTAAAGCTTCAGAGTCTTTTTCTGAGAGGAGAATATCTTCTTTTTTAACATCTAAGAAATTAATATTTGCATCAATTTTTGCCCCTTGCTTTAATTCTGCTGATGACTTCTCTGCAGAAATTTTAGTAAAATTAAATCCGATTATTTTCATAGTAGGAGTTAATTTAATTTATTTTTAAATTTATGTGTCTTGTTTATGCGGAGAGGTCTTCTTCGGAAATTACTACAAAATCACCTACTGCTACGATACTGTTATATGGAACAAGGGTTTCTTTGCCGTTGTTGTCTAAATTTAAGCTCTTTGTATATATTGTTGGGTCTTTTAGAATAATTTGAAGCAATTCTCCTGTTCTTGTCTCAAAGGTTATATCCTTAACGTTGCCCAATCTTTTGCCTTCTTTTGTTACAACGAGTTTTCCTATAATTTCTTTCAATGTTTTTTTATCAATTACCATATTTAGCTCAGATATGGTTTATATTTAAACTTTTCTCTGATAAAAAACACATAATTTAATTATAATATAATTGAGAAATAGTTAAAATTCAGGTTCTTAGTTTGATTTTTATTAATTATTCGGTTTTAGGCAACCCCCTCACTCCTTAGTTTCTAGTGGAAAAAGAGAATGATTTAAATAGTGTATGTCTAGGTTTGGGTTTTTATTTTTATTTTATAAATATTTATATTATATTATATATATTTTAATATATAATAAATTGTTCTGTTTAATATTTAATTGTTTTCAACCTATTTTATCTTTTTATTTACAAAATCTTAAGATTTTGTTGGTTTCTCTTGGTTCCAAGAGAAATGATGGTCTGAGAGTGTTTGTAATTTTTAAGTTGCCAAAATTGATTATTTTAAGTTGATTTTTTGTGTTTTACAAATCTCCTTTTATTTTTGTTGTTTTTTTGGCATTTTTAAATTTTTATTCTATTTTTTGCTGGGTCTCCATAGGAAATAGAGCTTAGAGTATAGATAAGTTTATAATAGAGTTTGTTTTTTGGAGAGAACATAAAAAAGGGTGTGAAAGAATGGTTGAAATTGATAAAATAGATAAAATTTTTGATTCTGTTGTGCAAAATAGTATATTTAAAAATAAAACAGTTCTGCAGTCTAATTATACTCCTGAAACTATTGTTCATAGAGAAGAGCAAATTGAAAATATTGCCTTAATTCTAGCTCCATCTTTGCGAGGGGAGAGAGTAAGCAATCTTTTTCTTTACGGAAATACTGGAACAGGGAAAACTTTATCAATACAGCATGTAGGAAGCAAGCTTTTGTCTAAAAATAGAGAGATGGGTTGGGATAATCTGCAGTTTGTTTATGTTAATTGCAAATTGAGTAAGAGTTCTGAAACAGAATATAGGATTCTTGCAAGGATAATAAGTGCTCTTGGAGGGAGTGTACCTTCAACAGGGCTGCCGACGAGCGATGTTTATGCGAGATTTATAGATTTAATAGATAAGAAAAAGCAGATTGTGCTTATTGTTCTTGACGAGATTGACCAGGCTGTTGAGAAAATTTCTGATAATTTTATTTATAGTTTAACAAGATTAAATTCAGAATTGAAAAATGCACAGATAAATATTGTTGGGATAAGCAACAATGCAACATTTATGGATCATTTGGATCCAAGGGTGAGAAGCTCTCTTGGGGAAGAAGAAATTATTTTTTCTCCATATAATGCGCTTCAGTTGCAGGATATATTGAAGAAAAGAGCAGACAAGGCTTTCAATGAAGGGATTCTTGAGGAAGGTGTAATTGCAAAGTGCGCGGCTTATGCTGCCAGAGAGCATGGAGATGCAAGAAGGGCACTTGATTTGCTTAGAGTTGCTGCAGAAATAAGCGAGAGGGAAAGCAGAAAGAAGATTTCTTTAGATGATATAGATGTTGCAAAAGAAAAAATAGAGAGGGATAGAATGCTTGATATAATTAGTGGAGAGCCGAAGCAGTTTCAGCTTGTTCTTTATGCTATTATGAATCTTGAGGAGAAGAAGTTGAGGGTGGGGGAGAAGGGTAATATAAACAATTGTATGTATACTGGGGAGGTTTACAATGCTTATCAAGAGATGTGTAATAATCTTAAGGTGGAGGTTCTTACACAGAGAAGAATTTCAGATATTCTTGGAGAGTTTGATATGCTTGGGTTGATAAATGCAAACGAGATAAGTAAGGGGAGGTATGGGAGGACAAGGGAGATAAAATTAATGCTTCCTGCGAATATAAAACTGAGGGCAAGGGAGATAGTTGAGAAATCTCTTGAGATTGAGTTGAGATGAATTTAGAAATTCTGAAAGTTGTGAGAGAGAAAGGGCTATTATTGGAAAAGGATATATTTGATTTGCTGAATAGTTTTGGTGATGTGGGGTTTGCAAAAGATTTTCTTGAGGGGCTTGAGAGGTTTTCAGGGCAAAAAATAATAACAAAATCAACACTAAATAAAAATTTTGAGTATGTTCGGAGTATTGTTAATAAATTGCCTGGGGAGAGTAAGCATAGTGTAGAAAATATTTTCATTAAACTTGGATTAAGTCTTGAGATAAGAAAAGAGGGGGGGGTTGTTGAGGGTGTTGTAAGTAAAAATTCTTTTCGTGTTTTGTGTGCTGATACTTCTGTAAAGAAAAAGTTGGAGGTTTCAGATTTTGTGGGTAGTTTTAGGTCTAGATATCAGCAGATTCAGAGGATTTTAATGAATCGTTCCGAATTGCAGCAGAATCTTGTTTCTGTTAATAAAATTTCAAACAATAGGCAGAGTCTCTCTATAATTGGGATGGTAATTGAGAAGAGAATTACAAAAAACAAGAATCTTATTGTAAGATTTGAGGATTTAACTGGGGAAATAAGCGCACTTGTTAAATTTGACAATGAAGAAGTCTTCAAAAAAGCAGACGAGCTGCAGCTAGATGATATTGTGGGGGTAAAAGCATCTGGAAACAGAGATTTGCTTTTTGTTTATGATATTTTCTATCCAGATTCTTTTCTTCCGCAAAAAGTAAAGTTTGATGAAGAAGTTTGCCTTGCTTTTATTTCTGATACGCATGTAGGAAGCAAGCTGCATTTGGGAGAGAACTTGGAAAAATTTTTTGGGTGGTTAAATAGCGATGATGAGTGTGCTAAAAAAATAAGGTATCTTTTTATTACTGGAGATAATGTTGATGGAGTTGGAGTTTATCCTGGACAGGAAGAGATGTTATCTATGAAGAGCTTGAAGGAACAATATAAGCAACTTGCATATTATCTTTCCAAAGTCCCTAAAAGGATTACAATGTTTTTGTGTCCTGGCCAACACGATGCATCGAGGGTTGCAGAGCCGCAGCCAATTGTTGACAAAGAGTACGCAGGAGCGCTTTATGAATTAGATAATCTGATTTTGGTGACCAATCCTACAACTATAACTTTAATGGAGGGAGTAAAAGAGTTTAGGGTTTTGATGTACCACGGGGCAAGTATCCACCCATTTATTAATAATATTTCTGAATTAAGAGTAATGAAGGCAAACAGATGCCCTGCGAAAGCAGTAAGAGAGATGCTTAAGAGAAGGCATCTTTCTCCGATGCATTCTATGGTGACTTATATTCCTAACGCAGAAAAAGATCCTCTTGTAATATCAGAAGTTCCTGATATTTTGGCAACTGGAGAAGTTCACAGGATGGATGTGGAAAATTATAATGGGGTTTTGATAATTACTGGGAGCTGCTGGCAGTCACAAACGCCATTTGAGGAAAAAGTCGGAAATGTGTCTGACCCATGCAAGGTGCCAGTGTTTAATCTGCATACTAGGGAATTAAAGATATTTGATTTTAATTAAGATGAAAGTTATTGATAGAGTTTATGGGGAAGAAGAAATAATGGAAAGTGTATTGATAGATTTGATAAATTCAAAGGTTGTGCAGAGGTTGAAAGGAATTTCTCAGTTTGGAATGCCTAGAGAATATTATCATATTAATGGATTTTCAAGGTATGAACATTCAGTTGGGGTTCTGATTTTATTGAGACGATTAGGGGCAAGCATAGAAGAACAAGTGGCTGGACTTTTGCATGATGTTTCTCACACTGCTTTCTCACATGTTGTTGATTGGGCTATTGGAGATCCTACGAGGGAGGATTTTCAAGACAAGAATCATTTAAAATTTATAGAAAAGTCCGAATTAAAAGGAATTTTGACAAAATACAATCTAGATTATTCTAAAATAGCTAAGATTGAGGAGTTTGGTTTGTTGGAGCAAGAAGCCCCTGGACTTTGTGCGGATAGAGTTGATTATACTCTTAGAGAAATGAGGCTTTTTGGTGATAAGGGGGTTGATTTTATGATAAAGAGTCTTGCTAATTTTGACGGGAAAATTGTCTTTAACTTTCTGAAGGCTGCCGAGGCATTTGCTTTTGGTTATGCAAGATGCCAAAAAGAGCATTGGGGAGGGAATCAAGCAAGAGTTAGATATTATATTTTGGCTGATATTTTAAAAGAGGCAATTGAAAAAAAAATAATCTGCCTTGACGATCTTTATAGAACAGAGAGCCAGGTTTTGAATATTTTAATGTCTAGTGGAAATGAGCATATTCTTGGGAAGTTGAATGCATTAAGAAACGGCTTTAAAATAATTAATTTTTCAGGCGAAGGAGGGGTATTAATAAAGAAAAAATTTAGATATGTTGACCCAGACGTTATAGTGGGATGCGAGACTAAAAAATTAAGTGAGCTTTCTTCAGAATATGGTAAGAACTTAAAGATTCAAAAAGTTGAAGGAGGCGTTCCAGCAAGTGTGAGAATAATCTATTAATGAACTCTCAGGAATACTTTGAGCATATTGGGGGAGAAGTTGCGAAGCAGTTTGTGATAGCAGGGCAGGCTCGTGCCAAGGGAGTTGATCCTGTAAATTCTGTTGAGATTCCTATTGCGACTTCACTCGCAGAAAAATCTATAGGTTTGATTTCAACAATTTATCCGCAGCTTAATGACAGGAAAATAATAAACAGGATAGTTGAGCTTGAAAAGGAATACGGGCCACTTACTATTTCGGTCTCTTTCAAAATAGCAGAAGAGATTGCAAAAGAAAAATATTGCAAATTTGAGAGCTTGTTGCAGGCTATTGATGCAGGAATAAGAGTTGGTTTTGCGTATACTACTCTCGGGGTTGTTTCTTCTCCACTTGAGGGGTTTACAGAATTAAAATTAGGGAGAACTCTGGATGGAAAGGAATATTTTAAGGCTTATTTTTCAGGACCCATACGAAGTGCTGGAACGACTGCTTCATGCGTTGTTTTAATGCTGATTGATTATTTAAGAGAATTATTTGGATATGCAAAATACGATCCTACAGAAGAGGAGATAAAGAGATATGTGACGGAAAATTATGATTATCATGAAAGAATTAATAATCTTCAATATTTACCTACAGAAGAGGAGATAACTTTTCTGGCTAAAAATATTCCTATTGAAATAACTGGAGAGGCATCTGAAGAGAGGGAAGTTTCAAATTATAAAGACTTATCGCGCATTGAAACTAATTTTATCCGTGGGGGAATGTGCCTTATTTTTTCGGAAGGGCTTGCCCAGAAAGCACAAAAGAGTCTTAGGTTGTTGAGGGGGGCACAAGAAAAGGGATTTAAAGCTTCTGGGTGGGAGTTTTTGGATGAATATATAAAAATTCATAAAAAAAGAGAGAAGGGAAGTGTTGATGCCTCGCCAACCTATATAAAAGATATTGTTGCAGGGAGGCCGGTTTTTAGCCATCCTTCAAGGTCAGGAGGTTTTAGATTTAGATATGGGAGAACAAGAACAACTGGATTTTCTGCGGCCGCAGTTCATCCTGCCACAATGGGAATTTCTGATTGTTTTTTAGCTGTTGGAACGCAGCTTAAAATAGAGAAACCAACAAAAGGGTGCGCTCTTGGAGTTTGCGATGAGATTGACGGACCGATTGTAAAATTGAGAAACGGAAGCGTCAGAAAAGTGCAGGATTATGAAGAAGCAAAGAAAATTTATCCAGATGTTGAAGAGATAATTTACCTCGGAGATATTTTGTTCTCTTTCGGGGATGTTGCAAATAGAAATTATGAGCTTTTGAAGCCAGGATATTGTGAAGAGTGGTGGGAGCTTGAGCTAAAGAAAGCGGCATCCGTCATTGGAGAGAGTGTTGAGGTAGATAAGAGGAATATTTCTATTGAGAAAGCTATTGAACTTTCAAAAAAATACAATATACCACTGCATCCAAGCTATATTTTTTATTGGAAAGAGATAAATTATGAATATTTTTTGGGATTGCTTGACTGGCTGGCTCACGGAAATTTAATTGGTGGAAAAATAATTTTACCTTATTCAATTCAAGATAAAGAGAGGTTTGCAAAAGGAAAAAGAGCTCTTGAGTTAATAGGGTGCGAGCATAGTGTAAGCATTGAAAATGTTGTTTTATCAGAAACTTTTAGCAGGGCCTTGCTCTTGAATCTTGGACTAGATAACGACATACTTAATCTGGAGAAAGAGATAGAATATATCGGCAAAATTATTTCTGAGAAACTTGTTTTGGAAGTGGTTTCTTTCCTTTCCAAGTTTAAGATAAAGGACAAATCAGGAACTTTTATTGGCGCAAGAATGGGCAGGCCTGAAAAGGCAAAATTGAGAAAGCTGAAAGGAAGCCCGCATGTATTGTTTCCTGTAGGGGAGGAAGGCGGGAGATTGAGAAGTTTTCAGGAAGCTTTAAACGTGGGCTCTGTTATTGCGGATTTTCCTGTTTACCATTGTGGGAAGTGTAAAACTGACAGCGTTTATCCAGTATGTGAAAAGTGCGGAGAATCCTGCCAAAGAATGAGTTATTGCCCAGAATGTGACTGCGAATATAAAGGAAAGTGTGAAGAGCATCCAACTGTATTTGGATTTAAAGAGAAGAGAATTGATATTAGGCATTATCTTGAGGCTGCCGAGAAAAAAGCAGGAGTCAGATTAAGTGAGATAGGTTCTGTTGTAAAAGGGATAAGAGGGACAAGCAGCAAAGACCATAGCTGTGAGAATTTGGCAAAAGGACTTCTAAGGGCGAAATATAGTCTTAATGTGAACAAGGATGGGACGATAAGGTATGATATGACTGAGATGCCAATCACACATTTTAAGCCAAAAGAAGTTGGGACAAGCGTAGACTTGCTTAGAAAAATAGGATATGAAAAGGATATTAATGGAAAGGATCTTGAGAGTGAAGAGCAAATACTAACTTTGTTTCCACATGATGTAATTCTTCCTTCTTGCCCTGAATCGCAGGATGAGAGAGCAGATGATGTATTTGTCAGAGTTTCAAAATTTATTGATGATGAACTTGAAAAGTTGTATGGGCTGCCGAGGATGAATAATGTTAAAGATAGAAAAGATTTGATTGGCTCACTTGTTGTCTGTATTGCCCCGCATATATGCACTGCAACTGTAGGAAGAATAATAGGATTTTCAAAAAATCAGACTTTTTTGGCTTCGCCATATATGCACGCAGCTATGAGAAGAGATTGCGATGGGGATGAATCTGCTGTAATGCTCTTGATGGATTTATTGCTTAATTTTTCAAGAAAGTTTCTGCCTTCTCACAGAGGTGGAACTCAAGATGCCCCTCTTGTTTTAAATACGTGCATAAAAGCAGGGGAGGTTGACGACCAGATTCTTGATTTTGAGCTTTGCGGGCAGTATCATCTTGAGCTTTACGAGTTTGCGGAAGTTGGAAAACATTCTTCGGAGATAAAATTAGATAACGTAAAGAAGAGATTAAAGGACGGGAGAGATGTATTTTCAAATATTTTATTTAGCCATGGATGTGGTGACATAAACAAGACCTCTTTAATCTCTTCCTACAAGACATTGCCTACAATGAAAGAGAAAGTCGCTTCGCAGATGCGCCTTTGCGGCAAGATAAGGGCGTTAGATATAAAGGATGTTTCAAGATTAATAATAGAGAGGCATTTTATAAGAGATATAAGAGGTAATTTGAGAAAGTTTTCAATGCAGGAATTCAGATGTGTTAATTGCAATGATAAATTCAGAAGGCCTCCGCTTACTGGAAAATGCACCAACTGCGGAGGGAAAATAATTTTTACAATTTCAGAGGGGAGCATTCTAAAATATCTACAGCCTGCTCTGGACTTGGCAAGGAATTACAATGCTTCTCCATATTTGCTTGAGAATCTTGAGTTAACTGAGAGATATATCCAGAGCATATTTGGGAAAGAGAAAGAGAAGCAGGAAATGATTGCGAAGTGGTTTTAAAATATGAAAAAAATAATAAGAGTCTTGAAGCATTTAATTAGGGGGGAAAGGAAAGTTGTTGATAACGGTATAACTTATGGGCAGTTTGACGAATTTGTTCAAAAAGCAGGACGGAGTCTTCGTTATAAGGTGCGCGCTGGAAGGGGTCATATTTGGCTTGAGCAGGATACAAATGTAAATTCTCTTAAATTTATGCAAAATTTTTTTATGCCAGATAATACTCAAGTTTTTGAGACTGAATTTCATGGAAATTATCAGGTTTATGTGGGGAAAGAAAACGAGACTCATTATGCTAATGTTTATCTTTGGTTGAGAGGGGGCAATATGGGGCCAAAAGGTGTGAAATCTCATGAGGGGACTGTTTATTTTACTGTTAAAAGGGGCGGTTTAGAAAGAAAGGTTAATTAATTAGATAATTGATATATGCAATTATATGCGAAAGGCATGCATTACAGAAAAATGCAATAGTTTTTTGGATAAAATTGTTTAGACGATTTTACCATATAATCTTGTTAAATTTTAGTTTTATAAGAGATAATACAAAATTGCTGGGATTATGAGCGCACCCATGAGATTTATTCTTCTTGACTCGCTTGTTATTGCAAATATTCCGAGAGATGTTGAGATTACAAGGATGAGAATTCCAAGAGAATTTGAGAAAATTATGTTTATCGCTATTATTATTGTTAGGGTTATCATTGTTAATAGTGCATAGTTAATTTTTGAGATGTTTTTTGCACATAATTTTGAGACTTGGATTCCAATTATTGCTGCTAAAACTCCTGAGATAAGGATTGCTGATAATATTAATATCAAATCTGACTGCGAGAAAGATTTTAGTATTTCATGGATTGCTGCAGCTGAACCGGAGCGGGCTTTTCCTATTGAATAAACTGTTATAAAACTCAAGCCCATTATTATGGTATTTGTAGCTCCAACAAGAAAGAGAAAACCTTTCCTTCCTTGGGGGATTATTTCAGAACCGATTGTTGCTGAATGGCCTGAACCAATAGCTGGAAGAAAAGCGACTAGCGGGGAGGAGATTATTAGTGCAATTAGTGCTTTGAAAAATTCTTTTTTTGGCATTTTTATTCTTTTTAATGGTTTAATGTGCTGTTTTGGAATTTTTGAATTTGTTTTAAGTGAGATTATAAGCGCAGAAAGGCCAAACAATCCAGAAAGAAGGGGCATTAGAGGTTCTTTTACGGGAAGATTAAAAGTGAGAAAACCAAGAAGACCAGCTAGTGAGAAAACAATGAAAGAGATAAACGGCTTTTCTTCCCTAAAAATAAGATAGAGGGAGATAAAAATTAGGATGAAAGGGATTGCTATTTTTGCTATTGAGAAAATGCTTGGGAGAAAATAGATATATATTGGAGAGAAGAGCAGAATTATTATTAAAGCGGTTATGGAACCGTAGATTGTTATGACAAATGCTTCGTGAGCATTGCCTTCTTTTAGCATCTGATGTCCGGGAAGAATTGAGAGAAAAGAATCTTCTTCAGGAGCTCCAAGGAAGATGCTTGGGATAAAATCAAGAAAAGTGTGAGTTATTGACATTGCTGTTACGAATATTGCTAGTGCTATGAGTGGAATATTCATAGATGTGAAAAATCCGAGAGAGGCTGTAAGAAGAGTTGCGACGAGATTTATATGAATTCCCGGGAAGAGGCCAGTGAGTGTGCCTGTTATGATGCCAAGAATGAGCGCTATGATAAATTCAAGAAACATTGGATGTTATTCTTAGCAATTTAATTTGGGTTCTATTTTGATATTTTTCTATTATGCCTGTTAGTTTGATTGTCTGATTTAGATATTTTGGACAGTTTATACAGATTATTTCAATATCGTTGTCCAGTTTCATGAGGTTTGTATTTTCGTCAAGTGTTCTTTCTGAAATTAGTTTTCCTTGTGTCTGGATTTTTGTGTTTTCCGGAAGATTTTGCAGGGATAAAGAACTATCAATTATTTTTGGGCTTGAAAAGTTTAAAATTATTAGTAAAAATAGAATACCTAAAAGAGTTATTGCCAGAGAGATTATTTTCATTCTTTAGCTAAGATGGTTTATGTTAAATGTTTTTCTTTTTGTTCTTTGGCGGATTTTTAGGATAGTTTTATAAGTCGGAATTTTTTAATTAAGGTGTGGTTAAAAAGATTGTTGAATGTCACGAGCACAAAGAGGTTTTATCAAAGAAAGCTGCATGGATTATTTTAATTGTTCTTGTTCTTTTAGATGCTTTTCTTGACTTAATTTTTGCAGAAGGAAAAGGAGCGAGTGCTGGAATTTGGAAGCCAATATCTACCACGCTGGGGATAGATAATCCTATTTTTTTAACGCCTTTTGTTTTAATTCTGTTTTTTGTTCTTGTAAAAGCAGCTGCTTTTTTAGCGAGGAAGATTGACAGGGTTCCATGCTCTTCAGAAGAATTGGTTCTTACGACCTTAGTCCTTGTTTACGGGCTTTTTGATATATGGCTCCTCTCTGTTTATTTATTCAGCTTCGGACTTTTTAGAAATCAGTTTTATTTAATTCCCATTTTAATTGTTGTTGGGATTGCTTATGAGTGGTGGGCTGATAATAGGCTGAAAAGATTCCATACTAAATTAAAGTAAGAGAGCTGAGAAAGATTTTTATAGTAGCATTTATTCAAGATTTGCATGAAAGAGAGTGTGTTTGCTTTTTTATTATCTATTATTCTGATTTTTGTTTTGGTTAGCGGTTTTGTTCTTGCGGAGGAAAGTGCAAGCACGAGCACAACTCCTGCAACTTCTGGAAGTTCACAAACTGAAACAACTAGCGATAGTAGTGCAACATCTGCTGAATCTGAAAGTGATGATTTGAAAACTGAAGAAATGGAGATAACAGAAGAGGAATTTAGTGCAGGAGGGGGAATAACTCCGGGCAGCATATTAGATCCTTTAGATAACTTTTTTGATGGATTTCAAAATCCTGCTGAAGTAAGGGAAGAAAAAGTTGCTGAAATGAGAGAGTTGTCTCAAGGATGCGGGGCAGGAGATCAAAAGGCATGTGAATTTATGGAAAAATCGTTTGAGAGGTATAAAACATATGCTGAAGAATTCAAGAATGAGATTTCTCCTGAAGAAAAGGAGTATGCTAAAAGAAGCTCCAATGCAATAAGGAGTGTTATGATAAGAGAAATTGCGCAAAATGTCCCCCCTGAACAAAAAGATGAATTTGTCAGAGAAGTTATTGCAATAGAAAAAGACATTTCTACTGCTGCTGAAGTTGCATCAAAAATTAAAGAATTATGCACCCAATTGGCCGAATTAGATCCTTTTGAATATAAAAGAGTGTGCAAAACTGAAGGAAGCAGTGATGCTCCCAGATGGAAAAAGGAACTTGATGAAAAATTAACATCTGAACAAAGAGATGAAGCTGAAAAGTTTGGGAAACTAATGTCTGAATGTTTTGAAACATCTGGAGAGAAATGCAAGTGCGAAGAGATTCCTTTTGAGGATTTTGCTAAGACCTGTTCGGTTGCAGCGCCTTTGGCAAAAGCATGCAATAGAGATGGAGATGAAGAAGCGTGCAAGGAATTGGATGAGCTAGAAATGCCAGAACTTCCCGATTATTTACAAGATGTTATGGATAATATGGAGGGTGGAATCAGGGAATCCCAATATGAAGTTCATATGCCTTTGGAGTGCCAAAAAGCAGGAGCAAAAACTTCAAGAGAATGCAGTAAGATTATGATTGAAATGAATGCTCCCCCAGAGTGCAGAGAGGCGCTTTTGAGTGCTAATGTCAGAAACGAAAGAGAGGGTAGAGAGATATGTGATAGAATAATGTTTGAGGAGTTTGCTCCTGAAGAATGCGTTAAGGAGGGAGTGACAAATCCAAAAGAGTGCGGGAAACTAATGTTCAAGGCTAATGCTCCCCAAGAGTGTATTGATGCTGGGATTAATGGGGAGAATCAGAATGACCCAAGAAAATGTGAGGAGCTTATGAGGGGATTGCGAGGTGCTGAGGAATTTGGGGAAAGAGACAAAGACAGAAGAGGGTCTTCTTACGGAGGAAATTGCGGTGGTATTACTAGTCCTGAAGAAAGATTAAAGTGTTATGACGGAGCTCTTGAACATGTTGGAGGAGAATTTAAAGAATCGAGAGAATTCAAGCAAGAATTTGCAATGAGGAGAAATGTAAGAGAGGGTGGATTCGAGGGGGGACAAAAGTGTCCTGATAGTATTTGCGATGAATTTGAGAAAGCCAATCCTTACGCTTGTCCAGAGGATTGCGGGGGAACACGGGAATTAATTAAGTATAGGCAAGAAAGTGAATATAGAGGAGATTTTAAGAATGGGGAATATGTGGAAAGCGAGTGCAAAGATGGGTGCAACCAAGAATGTCCGGGATCGTCAAGAACTGATTGCATAGATGGTGGCAGGAGATGCGCATGCTTCTATGAGAGTGAGAGACCAGAACAGGATCAGATGTATCCGAGACCACCAGTAGAGGGACAGCAGCCTATAGATGCTAACCAGCAATATCAGCAGACAGATATTTATCCTCCTACTACGACAAGTCCAACAACTACGACAATACAGCCTAGCGCTAGCGGGGAAGGGAGTTATAGCGGGGGAACATCTGGTGGCGGAACAGGTGGAGAGGGAAGTTATAGTAGTGGAACATCTGGAGGCGGAGATTCAGGCGGTTCAACTGCTCCAATGACTGGCGGAGTTATTGCAGGTAATGACTTTTTGGACTATTTCTTTAGATTATAAATTTGCTTAGCTTTTGAAATTCGTCTTCTTTGGAGG
>CAYZSY010000001.1:30058-56305 GCA_964481185.1 Candidatus Woesearchaeota archaeon
CTATTTCTTTAGATTATAAATTTGCTTAGCTTTTGAAATTCGTCTTCTTTGGAGGTTATCATAAGTTTTATTAATCATCTTAATTTATTCTTCTTTATGAAAGAGAGCGAGAGAGTTAAGCTGATAAAGAGGAATGTTGCGGAGATAGTTTCTAATAAGGAATTTGAGAGTTTGTTAAAAGAAAAGAAAAATCCTGTTGTCTATTGCGGGTATGAGCCTTCTGGACCGATGCATCTTGGGCATTTTGTGACTATAATAAAATTAATGGATTTGCAAGAAGCAGGATTTAAGGTAAAGATTTTGCTTGCAGATGTTCATGCTTTGCTTAATAGAAAGGGTTCTAATGATGAGATAAAAAAAGAGGTTGAGAACTGGAAAAAGACAATCAAGGCGATAGGACTTAAAGCAGATGTTGTTCTTGGAAGCTCATTTCAATTTCATTCAGACTATCAGATGGATGTAATGGCTCTTGCGCAAAATTCTACAATTCAGAGAGGGTTGAGAAGCATGCAGGAAATTGCAAGAGATATGGAAAATGCGACAATCTCACAACTTATTTATCCATTGATGCAGGTTGCTGACATAAAACACCTTAAAGTGGATGTTGCTCTTGGAGGAATGGAGCAGAGAAAAGTTCATATGATTGGAAAAGACATGGAAAAAACTCTGAATTACAAATTTGTTGCAATGCACACACCTCTTATTACTTCTCTTAAAGGTCCTGGGCAGAAAATGTCAAAGTCTGTTTCGGGAAGCGGGATTTCGGTAACTGACAGCTATGAAGAAATTGAGAAATGCATAAAAAATGCGTATTGCCCTGAAAAAGTTGTTGAAGATAATCCAATTTTGCAGATAGCAAGATTGATAATTTTTCCGAGATTTGAGCATATTGAGATAAAAAGAGACAAGAAGTTCGGGGGAAATGTGAAATTTAAGGATTATTCGGAGCTTGAGAAAGTTTATTCTTCAGGGAAATTACATCCTCTTGATTTGAAGAAAACAATAACAGAATATTTGGAGAAAATTATTGCGCCTATTCGCAAGGGTTATAAGTAATTTATCTTATTTGAATAAAATTGGTAGTAAAGAACTGATTATTATCATCCCAACTATGATTATTATTATAATTTTTAACAACTCTAAAACATCTCCACTTGAAAATCCTTTTTTATTCATTTAAATACCTTATTTTTTAAAGCAAGTATGTCTGCTTCCATACTAATCATTCTTTCATGTATTTTAAGCTTTTCCTTCAATTTTTTAATCTCTCTTTCTTGCTCATTAATCTTAGCAGTGTAAGATGAGAAGTAAATAAGTATAAATCCTGCAATTAGCAATGCTGCCCCAGCAGGACGATACTTCTCATTTAGCAATGAAAGAATACCTGCGCCGAATGAGACTATTGCCAAGATTATATCTGTTATTTTTGATATTTCCATTAGAGACAATTATTTAATCTTTAGTTTATAATTATTATTGTGTTTTATCTTGTTTTAAACTCAGAGATAGCAATCTCTGATTTAAGGTTCTCTTACTTATCGAACCTTAAACTCAACAATATCTTTGTCTTTTAGGACGTGGTCGAGGCCAACTCTCTGATTTGGGAATTTGCCGCTTGGGCCTGTTACTCTGGCTTCCTTGACTTTTTTGGAGAAACCTTTTAAAATTGATTCGGCTACATCTTTTATTGTTGAGTTTTTTTGGAGAACTACAGGGTCTTGACTTGGGGATTTGCCTGGCTCTTTTGTATAAACTCTGATTGAGTCCATTGAAATGAATATTTTTTCCTTTAGAGATTCTATGTTATAATCTGCTGTTGTTGAGATAATTAACGCGTCTAATCTTTTGCTTTTGATTGTTTCTTGAAGTTTTCTTAATTCTTCTTGGGAGAGGAGGTCTGATTTATTTACAACAATTATTCTTTTTCCTGTTGCTTTTGTTATAAATGAATGAATTTTCTCCAAGTCTTTTAGGTTTTCTATCACTATAATTAAACAATCTGCTGTGTGAACTGCTCCAATGTCGAAAAACTCTGAGCCTATGCTGGGAATATCTATAATTTGGGCTTTAACGCCTTCGTAGTTCATTGTTCCTAGTTCAGGATCTTTAGTTGTGAATGGATTTTCTGATATTTTTGGCTTGGCATTCGTTAATTTTGATAAAAGAGATGATTTTCCAGAGTTTGGCAATCCTATGAGAATGCACTGGTATCCTTCTTTCTTTATGCTTTTTCTTGTCGTTTTCCCAGACGATTTTGCTTTTTCCTGCTTTTCCTGGAATCTTCTAAGCCTGTTCTTTAATTCTGCAACAAAATGCTCGCTTGATTTGTGCTTTGGGGCAGCTCTTATCATTTCTTCCAGAGCAGCCATTTTTTCTTCTGTGCTTTTAGCTATTGAAAACTTCTTCTCGGCATTAAAATATTCGTATCCTGCATTTACTGGCATTGTAAGACTCCTATGGTTCACCAAGAACTTTTTGTACTTGGGTGCCGTCAAGAACTTTCGTTCTTGAGGTCTTGCTAACAACTTCCTTTATTATACTTGCTGCACAAGGTTTATTAAGAATTTGCTTTTTGTATGTTTATGAATGAGAGATTTTTTAAAAGAAAGCTGAAGAATGGGATGACTGTTATTATGGAAAAGAGAGATTTGCCAGTCATATCTTTTTCAATTACAAACAGATTCGGCGCTGCATTTGAGAATTCGGATATAAAAGGAATTGCTCATGTTATTGAGCATATGCTTTTTACAGGAACGAAAACAAGAACACATGAGGATATTTCAAGGGAAATTGAGAAAAAAGGAGGGATTTTGAACGCGTTTACTTCTCATGAGGTAACTTCATTCTGGTTTAAGCTTCCCAGCGAGCATCTTTTTGCTGGAGTTGATATCATTGCTGATATGCTAAAAAATCCTAAATTTAACAAAGAAAAGTTTGAGAAAGAAAAAAAAGTTATTCTGGAGGAAATAAAAATGTATCATGATGATCCTTCAAGTTCAGTCAGCGAGCAAATTGAGAAAAATCTTTATGAGAAACCTTTTGGGGAGCTTGTTATTGGAAACAGGGAGAGCGTTTCTTCTTTAGAGAGAGATTTTGTTGCTGAATTTTTCAAGAAAGTTTATTCTCCTGAAAATTACATTGTAACTTTGGTTGGAAATGCAGATTTTGAGAATGTCTGCGAATATATGGAGAAGAATTTTAAGGCAGAGGGCAAAACACCAAAAATTATTGAGATAAAAAGGAAAAATGCTGATACAACTGAAAAGAGGGAGGGAATTGACCAAGCTAATCTTGTATTTTCTTTTCACGCACCTTTGCCGAATACAAAAGAATTTTATGCCTTGGAAGTTTTAGATGCTTATTTAAGCAATGGGATGTCTTCAGAACTATTTCTGGAAATTAGAGAGAAGAGAGGATTAGCTTATTCTGTTAGGGGTTCTATAAATTCTGAAAAGAGCTACTCTTTTTACAGCATTTATGTCGGAACGACAAAAGAAGCAGTGCCTGAAGTTAAGAGATTAATTTTAGCAGGTCTAAAAGATGTTAAGAATATGACTGAAAAGGACTTGAAAGAGGCAAAGCAGAGGGTTATTGGCTTGAAGAGAGTAAGAGCGGAAGAAAGCGTCAGTGTTATGAATGACTTGATGTTAAATGAGCTTGTTGGGAAGGCAGAAGATTACTATAAATATGATGATAAGATAAACAAAGTTGGTCTTGCAGATGTCAAGAAGCTTGCTTCAGATGTTAAAAGTTATAGCTTTGCGATAGTTGTACCGAAGTAAAATGGATAAAGATAATTTAACAAGAGTTTTTATTGCGGTTGACTTTCCCGATGAGGTGATAAAAGAAGTTGCTCGCGTGCAGGAGCTTGTTTCTAAGATAAAATTTACTGGGAAACTTACAGAGCTTGAAAATTTGCATCTAACCTTGAAGTTTCTTGGAGAAATTGATGATGAGAAAATTGAAAAAATCAAGAATAAGCTGAAGGAGATTAAATTTGAGGAAATTAAGTTAAAACTTGGGAAGATTGGAACTTTTTCTGTTCGCAGGATGCCCAATATTGTCTGGGTAAATGTTGAAGGTGGAGGCATTTACGAGCTACAGAAAAAGATTGATGAGAAATTAAAAAATTTGTTTGCAATGGAAGAGAGATTTATGGGACATTTGACTATTGCAAGGATTAAATATGTCGAGGATAAAAAAGGATTTCTAGAGAGGATAAAGTTAATTCATGTCAAACCAATCGAGTTCTCTGTTTCTGGATTTAGACTTAAAAAGTCCAAACTTGACAGAGTTGGACCGAAATACGAAGATATTGAAGTTTATTCTTAATTTGATATATCTTCTGTAGTGCAGATTTATTTTTAAATCAGTATATTCTCTAATTATTTTAATGGATAGCTTGGAGAATAATCTTCAGCCGGGAGAGGGATTTGACTGTAAGGAAATGAATGGGTTGGCGGAAGATTTTGTGAAAATTTGGTCTGATTGCGGAGCAAATCCTGAAATTTGTGTTTTTGGCAAAAGAGTTAGGCGAAGAGCCTATGTTGTCGAGAAGATGAGAGAACTGATTAAATCTACTGGAAAAATCGCGAATATTTCTGAGCTTGATGAAAACCCGCATAACAAGGGGGTTTATTATATCAATCTTGATGACTCTATTCAGTGCATGTCAAGGCAAAAATATATTCCTCATAGAGATTCATAAGAATCTTGAGAATATTTCTGCTTTTCTTCCTATTAACTTCCTTAAATCTTTTTCATCTGCGTTGATTATATTCTTGATTGATTTGAAATGGGCAAGAAGTTTCTTTGCTGTTTGAGGGCCGATATTTGGGAAGCCTTCGAGAATAAATTGTTTTTGCTCTTCATCTGTAAATTGCTGTTTTGCCCTTAATGATAACGATGCTTTTCTTGTTTTTCTTGCCAAAACCGCAAGGTATTTTGCACTATCTTCTTCGTTTTCTGTAAAAATAATTGGAATTTTATATTCTAGAGTAGTTGAGAGAATAAATCCTCTTAATGCATTTTCGTGAATTATTCCGTTGTATAAATCAAAATTTGATGTACCTTCTATAATTAGCAGACGCTTTAGATATTGCTTCATATTTTTAAACTGAAAGAGAATCCTTTTATTAATTATGGAAGATTTTAGGTCGGGAATTGTCTTCCTTTCTATAACTATATCGTTTACTATATAATCTCCTGTTGGAAGATTGGAAAATGTATATTCTATTCCAAGTTTTGAAAGAATCGATGGGATGAGTGAGTTTTTTTCGTGATTGTCAACAAGAATTTTTGCTGAATCTACTGGTCTTTTCTTTTTTGTTTTTTTGTTTGAGAATATGTTATGGAATGGCATTTTATGCTAACTATTTTTAAGGTCTTTAAGACTTTTAATATACTCTCTTTGTGCGAGCATCATTGCTTTCGCGTTTGGACAGTCTATTAGAAGACAATATGGGAGGTGGTGTAGATAGTATCTCCAAGTTGTTATATGAATGTGGCAATGCTCATCTATAACTTTTTTTCCTATTAATGGCAGAGTGTGGGGTGTTCTATGGGGCGGGCAATATCTTTGTTCTCTCTCTTCTAAAAATGCAGAGGTTTTTATTTTATCTGTTACATTCATAAACCATCTTCCTTTTTCATCTTTTGCTATAAGTTTTTTAATTAAATTTGTCATATTTAGTTATTTATTTGAAGTCGTTTAGGGTTTTAGGCTGTGAGTTGAGATGTTTTTTAACCTGCTCTATTGTTTTATACATTTTCTTCTCTCTGGCATTTGCTGCATAATGATGAATTTCATCTCTTGTGTCTTTTGTTATTAATATTATTAATTTTCCGGGCTGAAGTCTTGCTGTTCTGCCAGCTCTCTGAATTTTTCTAATTGCGCTTGGAATAGGTTCATAGAAAATGACTGTACTAACTTCAGGGATATCTAATCCTTCTTCGCCTATTGATGTTGCGCAGATTACATTTAATTTTCCTTCCCTGAAGTTATCTATCACTTGTTTCTGCTCCTTTTGGGATAAGCCGATATTTTGCCTTTTTGCCTGTCCAATGAATATTGCAGATTTTATACATTCTATCTCGTTTATTTTTTTTGAAATTGTTGATGCAGTTTCCCTGAATTGGGAAAATATTATTATTTTTGACTTTTTATTTCCTTTAAATTCTGAATTTACCAGCTCTACGATTTTATCTATTTTGGGATGCTCTATCTTTCTTGTTATAAGTTCTTGAAGCAGAATTAAGGAGGCATTAAACTCTGGAGATTTTACAAGTGTCTGGACTGCTCTACTCTTTTTTTGGTTTGATTGCTCTATTAAAGATTTCATATAGATATTTAGCCCGCTTAAAGTTTGAGTTTCTAGAAGCTCTAGGGCGTGGGAGATTTTTATTGCTTGGGCGGTCCATGAGACTCCAGTCATTGCTGCAAAATTTCTTTGGGATATTTGGGAGAAAAGTCTTTGCTGAAGCTTTAGGATGGTTATTTTATTGGCTGGACCAAGAAGAAAGTTGCTTTCTTTTAATTTGTTAACTTTTTCGTCGTAAATTTTTTTGAGGAGCGCCCTAATTTCCATTAATTGGGGAGGAAAATCGACTTCTATTTTCTTATATTCTCTTTCCTGCAAATAGGGCTTAACATCTTCTGACTCTCTTGTTCTGACTTCTATCTCTTCCAAGGAAAGGTGCTTGCTGATTTGGATTACTTTTTCAGAGTCTGAGCCAGGAGAGGCTGTTAATCCAAGGATTCTCTGGTTTTTGGCATTGTTCTTGTAAGAACTAACAACTTTCGTATAATCATAGTTTTTAAGACATCTGTGGGCTTCATCTATAATTAACAAAGAAACGTCATTTAGATTGTAAAGATAATTTTTAATATCATTTGCAATGCATTGTGGAGTTGAGAAAATTATCTCTGCGGTCTGCCAGATTTTTTTTCTCTTTTCGGATTCTATCTGACCTGTAAAAAATTGAAGATCTGCAAAAAGCTCTGGAAGGTGTTTTTTAAAATAGTCAAAATGCTGCTCTACAAGAGGCTTTGTCGGAGCGAGAAAGAGAACTTTTGTTGTGGGGTGTTTTTTTAATCGTTCTATTGAGAGCATCAAGGCGATTAAGGTTTTGCCAACACCGGTAGGAAGAACAACAAGAGTGTTTTTTTCTTTTGTCGTTTCAAAAATTGCTTTTTGGTAGCCTCTTGGCTCAATATTTAGTATTTCAGCTTCTGACATAAAAATTTATAGAATTTCAGGGTTTAAATTTATCTGTGTTCTAAATATTTCGGAATCTCAAATTCTCGAAATTCTGCAAGGTATCCTCTGCCATAGGTTAAGCGGTGGTATGCTTCTGCTTCGAGGATTGCACCTCTTAGTGCGTTGTGCGGTTTTGGTTCTGGAGGAAGACCAACATAGATTAGTGTTGAGTCAAGATTAATAGACGACTTGTTTTTGACAAGAGGAGGCGAGATGCCTCTTCTCATGTAGTGATTACGGGCTATTGAGTGTAAATCATCTGTTCTATGTCCAAATGGGGATTTTAGACATTCCCTGGTAAAAGATTCCTTCAGAAATTGCAAATCAAATCCTGCGATATTTTCTCCTGCGAGAGTTATGTCAATTATTTTGTGGGTCCAATCAATTAAGTTTTCAAGAATTTCTTTTTGAGATAGTTTGTTTGTGTTAGTTATTTGTTCTGGGGTAAATCCATTTATATTCAATGCCTCCTGGGAGATTTCAGCTCCTTTCCAGATTCTGCATTCTTCATAGAAGTGATGCGGTCCTATGTAATCAACAGCACCAATGCTAACGATTGAATTTTTTCTTGGGTCTAGACCTGTTGTTTCTATATCTAGGAAAATCATTTTGTTCGTTTAGACTAATTTGATTATGTTCTTATAAAATTATGTGACTACTATATTTCAATAGTCTTGATCAGAGAATCATCGCGTACAGGCTAATTATCAATGTTATTAGGGCGAGAGCTGTCCAGAGAACGCGGGAGCCGAAGAATATTTGCGAGCCATCTAGCTTTGATATTGGAATGAGATTTGAGAGGGCGTAATATGCAGAGAGCTTTGAGAAATATTCTAAATTAAATGGGAGGAAGTAGGCGATAATTCCTAAAATAAGAACTGCCACGATTCCAGCTGTGCCTATGAGTCCATTGTGCCACTCCGTTAATTCTGTAAAACTATACACTCCAAATCTCTTGGCTGCCCTTCTTTTTAGAGCTCCTGCCTCATATGTTAAGAATGCGGGGAATTTTATCAATCCTAGTGAAAAGATGGAGAGGAATATTGGGAAGATTATTCCTCCTGGAATTTCTTTTTCCAGCTTTTGATGTTTTTTTATTCCATATCTCGAGACGTTCCAGATTTCGTGTTCTACATCTGCATCAAGAGCATATGCCATTAATTTTTTAGCAAAAACAGAGACAAGTATTATTATAACTGCAAACAGAAAAACGAGCGGGAGAATATCCCATCTGCCCTCTATGAGAAAAGAGAGAGCTCCTATCATGCTAAATAAAATTATTGCTCCTAAAATATGGAGGAATTCTCTGTTTTTCATAATTTTTTAATGATAATCTGTTTAATAAAGATTATGATTACTATATTGTCTCGTTTGGCTAATATATTCTCTAAAAACATAAAGTATAAATACTCCCTGAGATAGATTTTTTTATGTTAAGAATAAAAAAGATAAGCGATGTTCTTGGAAAGCACGCATATACTTCGGATGGAGATTATTTTGGGCAGGTTGAAGAGGTAAATCTTGTTGACAACAAGATAGACGGGTGGAAGATAAGGCTTAATTCTGGACTGGCAAGTTCAATTGGTGGAGCAAAAGGAGTTATTATTCCGCATCAGTTTGTAAAGGCAATAGGCGATGTTTTTGTAATCACGAAAGCATCTTTACCAACTGTTGAGACAGAAGCAAGCGAGAGTCCTGCTTCTAATGCAGGGGATGCTGTTAATCTGGCTTAAGCTGAATTAGATATTTCTGGAGATAGAAATTGAGATTTAGTATTGTACTTGATAAATTAGTATTTTGTTTTGAGGGATTTGGGCTTCTAAAGTTATGTCAAGAAACTTGAGCACAAGAGAATTGCTTAAGTTTGCAATTCTCTGTGCAGCAAATCTAAAAGATTTGCTTGCATCCAAACCTCAAGAATGCTGAAGTTTGCATTCTTGATGGCATTCAAGAACTTACGTTCTTGATGAGTCCCGAACAAACCATGGCTTTTAAGCCATGGTAAAACTCAAAGACTTTTTGATTTTAACTTGTGATAAGGTTTAAATATCAAAATGATTGCTCTTCAATATGGTTGAAACTATTTTATCTGGACCATTTTTCAGGGAGCTAGTTCTGCCTTTTCTTCTTGTTTTTGCCATTGTTTTTGCAGTTCTTCAGAAATCTCAGATATTGGGGAAAGACAAGAAGCAGATTGACGCTATTGTTGCGCTTGTTTTAGGATTAATTGTTGTTGCAATTGGCTCTGCTACGAACATTATCACAGGAATTATTCCTGTTCTTGCTGTGGGCCTTGTTATTCTTCTTGCTTTCTTTTTGCTTTGGGGATTTGCGTTTCATGGAGAAGAATTTAAGACACCATTAGCTGTGAAGGGAATAATAGGAATTGGAGCGGCAATTGCGGTCATAATTACTACCCTTGTTCTTACTGGTGCATGGGATTATATAAAGAATCTTGCGAATGGCGGCGGTTCTTCGGTAATGACAAATATTATTTTCGGGATTCTTATTATTATAGCCATTGTGGCTGTAATTGGCGGTTTTGGCGGGAAGTCTGGCGAGAAGAAGGATTAAGAGGCAGTTTTGGACGGTAGAAAGAGGGATATTTTTGTCAACGAAACATATTTAAACAAATTCATTTTTAGCATGATATGGCTTTTACAATAGCAGACATATTAAACCAGTGGCAGACAGCAGGGGTGTTTGATTATATCCTTCCTTTCCTTCTTATTTTCTCAGTTGTGTTTGGAATTCTTGCTTCTACGAACATTCTTGGAAAGCAGAAAGGAGTTAATGTAATTGTCTCGCTTGTTGTAGGGCTTTTGGCTTTGAGATTGGGGTTTGTGCAGCTGTTTTTTGCCCAGATATTTCCAAGGCTCGGTGTGGGAATTGGGGTAATTCTTGCGCTTCTTATATTGACTGGATTGTTCGTTAATAAAAAGGAAGCAAGATATTGGATGTGGGGGATTGCAGGAGTTGCTGTTCTTATCTGGTTGTTTGTGCTTGTTAATAGCTTTCAGAGTGTTGGCTGGCTTGGAATTTATGGGGGGTATGTTGGAGATTATGCTGGATTGATAATTGGACTTGTTTTGCTAATTGGAGTGATTATTGCTGTTGTTGCCTCCAAATCTGGAGGAAGCAGTGACGGATCGTTTGAAAGACAGGAATATCATGCTGGTAAAAGTGATTAAATCAAAATGGCTGTCGATATATCTTTAATTCAAGATTTTCTGCCGATTCTTAGTTTTCTTCTTATTTTTGCAGTAGTTTTTGCCCTTCTTGCAAAATACAAACTTTTGGGGGAAGAGAGCAAGTTCCTTAATTTGTTTGTTTCTTTTCTTATCGCAGCAATTTTTGTAAGCTTGACAAGCGCAAGAGATTATGTTCTTGCCATAACTCCTTGGTTTGTTGTGTTTGTGCTTATCTCTCTTTTTATTTTTGTGCTTGTGGGATTTGCAGGAGAAGTTCCTAAAGGATTTAAAACTGGAATTGGAGTTGTTTTAGTTATTGCTTTGCTTCTGGCATTTTTAATTTCTGCTTATTTCACTTTCTCTTCTGAGTCTTTTTTTGTAAGTCTAGCTAACTGGGTTTCAAAGCCGAGAATTTATGGGGCGTTTCTGCTTGTTGCATTAGGTGCTTTAGTCAGTTGGATTCTAGCAAAAGCGAAATAGATTTGCTAGTTTGGTATTAATTTAAGGAATCTTCAGGTTGGGGATGCTGTCTTCTTTGGGTTTTGTCTCTGGTTGTTGAGTCTAAAGACAATGATGGGGCGAGGGCTTTGAAAGATTTCTGGGTTTCTATGAGCTCTTTTTTTATGTCATCAATGTTTGTCATATAATCACCAACTTTCTGCATTATTGAGAGATTTAACCTATCTATTATTGCCTCTATCTTCTTGAGACGACTATCAAGATAGGAGAGTTTTGTTTCTGTTGTTGTCTTTAAGTCAATTATTTTCTCCATGTCTTTTTTAATTGTCGCAAATTTCTCTGAAACTACCTGTTCTGCTATTTCTGTTATTGTGTCAGAGCTTATTCCTCCAGATTGCTGCTGGTATTGTTCTTGAGGATATTGCTGCTGATATTCAGGATATTCTTGTGATTGTGTTTGTTGCATTGACTGCATTTGTTGAGTTTGTGGATATTGTTGCTCTTGAGGATATTGAATTTGTTGTTCTTGCATCTGCTGCGATGGTGCAAATTCTTGGGATTGCATTTGTTGATATTGCTGTTCTGTCTGCATCATCTGTGCGGGCTCTTGCTGAATTTCCTGGCTGTTTTGAATAGAAGCTTCTGCTTCTGGCTGGGGAACTTCCCCTGAAACAGCCCCTTTTATTTTTGATTGGGAAAGCGCTTCGACTATTTCTCTTGGAGCGATTCCTTGTTGCCTTAGAGAAGAGATAATTTCCTGCTCTGTTTTTCCCTCACCCTGCATCTTTTTTATTTCGTTAAGCAATGCCATTATTACTTCCTTTAATTATGTATTGCAAGTGTGTTTAAATTACTATCTACGACTTTCTAAATAAATCAAACTGCCTTTGCAATATTATTAATTCTTCTTTTCTTGCCATCTGGGTAATCTGCTCGGCCATTCTTTGCATTAACTCTTTTAATCTATTTGTTTCTTCTCTAAGAACTATTAAACTTGATTTTATCTCTTGTATTTCTTTGAAGCTTTTGTCTCTTTCTTCTATCAAGCTTTGACCGAGAAGAAGAACCCTGTCTCTCAAGAGCCGGTCTCTCTCTTCCAAATCTCTTATCCTTATGTTGCTGTCTAGAGAGGGCTGTTTTGCGTAGGATTCTACCATAAATTAACCAATTTTCATGAGTTTAAATATCTTTTAGGTAAGGGGCGATAGGAACTTATATAATCTATAATTTCTTTTGAAAATTATTAAGGTGAAAGAAAATGTTATTCAAAGAGGATGCGGCGCTTTATTCAACTGAAATAGAGAGAACAGCAGGAGAAGACGTAATATATGTCAACTATCTGAATGCTCCATTTGTTCCATCTATAGCGGATAATCCAGCTGTGATGGCAAGAACAGTGGATTCTCTTTCTGAGAATCCTAATGTCTCAAGGGTAATTTTTGTGCAGCAGAGAAATTACAATTATCCTTTTGAGCAGGTTTCTTTGTTAAGTGAGATAGCATCAATATATCGCTTCTTATTCAAACAGGAGGCTGTTTTGTCAGTGGAAAAACTTGGATTGTACGGAAATGTGCCAGAGGTTCATGCAGAATTAAGCTATGCACTGGCTTTGCTAAGGCAGGACCCTGTAGCATGTTATACGAATTTGAAGAAAAGAATAAAGTCTCTGAGGGTGCAACTTGAAAAGGGCGGGATTTTGAATAAGTCTGGATTGATAAATTATATAAGGGTTCTTGAAAAGTTTCAAGGACTTCTTGAAAATACGAGATTAATCAAACTGGTTATAGGCTCACTCGAAGAATATTCTTACGGGAGCAGAGAGATTTATGCGAGAATATTCAGACCAGATATTCTTCCCAATTTTACATTTACAAGGCTTGTTGCGCAACTTCCAAAAGATGCAGTGTTTGTTGACCAATATGAATTAAAATCTGACATGGAGAGCATTCCTGTAACGATTATGAAAAAAAGGGATGACTCAAAATATTTCTATCACATTATGCCTCCAGAGTATGCATTAACTGAAGAGCATCATATGCTGATTAATCTTGCCAGAAATGTGCTTATTGAACACAGGCCAAAAGCAGAAGAATTTACAGACCCTGAAAAGACAAGACAGGTTTTTTTTAATGTTGCGATTGATTTGCTGTCGGAATTGTCTAGAAACAAAGGAATAGAATTAAACCATCGGGAACTGAATAAACTTGCCAAGATTCTTGTAAGGCACACTATAGGATTCGGGCTTATAGAAATTTTGCTTCTTGATTCAAGAATTCAGGATATTGTAATGAATGCTCCTATCGCCCAGAGTCCTGTTTTTGTGAGGCATGAGAAATATGAAGAGTGCTCAACGAATATAATTCCAAGTTATGAGGATGCTGACTCATGGGCTGCAAAATTAAGACTTCAATCTGGAAGACCTCTTGACGAGGCTAATCCTGTTTTGGACACAGATCTTGTGTTTGGAAATGCAAGAGCAAGAGTTGCCGCTGTAAACAAGCCCCTTTCTCCAGATGGGCTTGGATATGCTTTGAGAAGGCATAGAGATGAGCCATGGACTCTTCCTTTGTTTATCCAGAAAAAAATGCTTAACTCTTTTACAGCAGGACTTCTTAGTTTTATGATTGATGGGAACAGAACTTTGCTTGTTGCCGGAACAAGAAGCTCGGGAAAAACCTCATTACTGGGAAGTTTTCTTTTGGAGATAATGCCTAAGTTCAGGGTTATTGTGGTGGAGGACACTTTAGAATTGCCTGTTGATGCTTTGAGAAAAATAGGATATGATATTTTAAGGATGAAAGTTCGCAGCGCTTTGGTTTCTGGAACTACAGAAGTTGAGGCATCTGAAGGAATAAGGACGAGCTTGAGACTTGGAGATTCTGCTTTAATTGTTGGAGAGGTAAGAAGCTCTGAAGCGAGAGCACTTTATGAAGCGATGAGAGTTGGAGCTTTGGCAAATGTTGTTGCTGGAACAATTCATGGAGATTCTCCTTATGGAGTTTATGACAGAGTTGTAAATGACTTGGGAGTGCCAGCTACAAGCTTTAAAGCAACAGATTTAATTGTAATTGCAAATCCTGTAAAAACTCCTGATGGGCTTCATTCAAGCAAGAGAGTTGTTGGGGTTACAGAAGTAAGAAAGCATTGGAGCAAAGACCCGTTAGAAGAAGCGGGATTTGTTGACCTCTTGAGATATAATGTTGAAAAAGACGAGCTGGAGCCAACATCTGAATTAATTAATGGGGAATCTGTAATAATTAAGAATATTGCTGGGAGTGTGAAGGGGTGGGCTGGAAATTGGGATGCAGTTTATGATAACATTCTTCTGAGAGGAAAAATAAAACAGGAGGTTGTTGATATTGCAAACAAGCTTGGAAAACCAGAAATTCTTGAATCAAAGTTTAATTCTCTTTGCAATGGAGCATTTCACAGGATAAGCGATGAGATGAGAGAAGAGATAGGAATTCCTCTTGGAGAGAGAGTTTTTCCAGAGTGGAAGAAGTGGCTTGAGGATAAAGCTGTTAAGTTTTGATTTTGATCTCGGTTTAGATAATGAGCATGAGCATGGGGGAGATTGTTACAATTATGTTGTTTGAATTGTCAAGTTTTAATTTTGCTCCATCTGGATTTTTATTCTCTCCCATCTGGAGAGTTGCTTTTTTCTTGAGGTCTTCAATTTCTTGAAAATTCATGATTAATGTTTCCAATGGCGATTCCAATAACTTAGATACATCTGCCTTATTCAAGAATATGTGATAATCACGTCCGTTGGATTTTGCCAGCATATTTTTTTTGAATATATTGCAATTATTAAACTTTCTTAGATGCCGCCTAGGGCGATGCCGGCCAGGGCGGTAAGTGCGATTATTGCGATTAGGGCAGTTGCAAGATAGAGAAGAATTCCTGATTTCAAGTTCTTTGAAAGATCTGATTTTTCTTTAAGAAGGTCTTTTCCTGATTCTACTGTAACGAGAGCTGCTGTGAGAATAAATATTATCTCTATAAGATAAATTCCAACAGAGATTTGAAGGAAGTAAGGAGGTATCATTTCGCTAACATTGAATAAAGATGTTATCTGCTGAATGTTTCCCAAGCCGCTGACTGCTCCTCCTTCACCTGCAACAGATTGCATTGACTGCAATTTGCTTAAAATTATTGTTATCATTGAAGATAAGCCGACAACAATTCCTGCAAGAAGAGGGGCAAGGAATGTCATGTTTGATTTCATGTCTGAAACTATTTCTGCCAATAAGTCATGAAGCCTTTGGTTTATTTTCTGAATGTTCTTGACATATTCGGAGATTGACATTAAAGACTGAGCGGCAACTTTAAGTCCTTTTTTAACAGATTCAACAAGAATTCTCATTGAGGTTGAGATTAGTGCAGATGGGTAATAAATAATCGCTCCTCTTTTTGGATCAAATATTGCTTTTTCCAGAGACATTCCTAATTGTTGGATATTCTGGTTTACAAGTGCAAAGAAACCTTCTGTTTTCTGGCCTCTTGTAGATTCTGCAACTTTTGCGAATGCTATTTCTGCAGGAATTCCATCTCCTAATCTATTTCCTAACTGGAACATTGTGTTTGTAAATTCTTCTTCAAGGACATTTGTATCATTTCTTGTTTTCATCAATTCTTTTGTCTTTCCTGAATAGGTGAGAGAGAAGAAAAGTGCAAGTGCCAGAGGAACAAATAAGCTTAGAATAACTGAAATAGGACCAAGAGGGCCGATTGTTTTTCCATTTATAACCTGGAAACCAAATATTTTTACATCCTGCATAAAACTAAATCCAAGCTCTCCGAATTTTGGATCATAGCCAAATCCATAGTAAAATATGAATGGAAGGATACCGATGATTAAAAAGGGTAGAGAGATTAGTGCTGCTTTAACAAGGTGCTTGTTTGAAGCGTATTTTTCATAATCTGGATTTAATTCTAAGACGGAAGTTTCGCCATAGCCGCCGGGACGCTTTAAAAGAACATTCGAAGTCAAATAAAATACTAAAAATGGAATTATTATATTAAATATAACAAAAACATGGGACCATTGAATTATTCCTCCTAAAAGAGTTGAGCCGAGAGGCAAAAGTGCCAATCCTAAGGTTGGAAGAACTATTCCAAGCATATAGACATTTGTAAGAGGAGAACGGATTTCTCTTGAATATTTAAGCATTTTTTCATAAATTCCGTCTAAAATTACTTGAAGAGATTTTTCAAGAATTTCAATTCTTCTTGATTCTGAAGGCTCAAACAGGGAAGATTCTATTAAATGAAAAGATTCTATAAACTCTAGAGCATAATCTCTCCAGCTTTCAAGATAGTATTCTAAAGAATCTTTTATTGTTGAGAACTTTCCTATCTCGACATCGTAAAATATTTTTTTAAAGTCTAGAGCGAGATTGCCTTCAAGATGCTCTGAGGCAAAATTGATTGCTCTTTCAAGGTTTGAAGTGTGTTTCATATAAACAACAACATAGAGAACAGCAGGAACCATTTGAGAGGAAGCTTTTAATCTCCATTCGTTTGCTAATCTTTCAGGAATTGTGTAAGTATAATAAAATAAGAAGAGACTGGTGATAATTCCTAGAAATGAAAATAAAAGAAGATTTGAGAATTGAATATTTGGGTTTATCAAATATGCAGATATTGCTATTAAAAGAGTGGCAAATAAAGCAATGGCAGTTGAAACCAAAGATAGCGAGAAAGCCTGGCTTGGAGTTGCATTGTTATGTGCTATGTTAAGATATCTCTGCATTTTCAGCCTGTCTTTTTCCGCAACTTTTACTTTTATTAGACTGCCAAGGGATTTTGCCCATTTTTCGTAAGTTGTAATTTCTGGGATGGTTTCTTCCCTGAATTTTAGATATTCGCTTGAGTAATTTGTGTTTGATGGACCTATTTCAGATTCTAGCTTCTTGCTGTATTTTTTTAGAATTTCGTCGGCGGATGTTGTCATTGTAATTCCTTTATGAGTTTTTTGCATTTTTCTATTGCTTGTTTTGCCGTTTCAAAATCCATTTTGCTTCCATAATATGTGAGGGAATTTCTCTTGAATCTTAAATCATCAAATGAAATGTATAACTCTTCTCTTTTGAGAACTTCTTTTAAATAAAACCCGAGGCAGATATGATTCATAATGTTATATCCTTTTTTAAAAGCCGTTGCTTGCAATAATTCCAGTAATGAAGTGTAATAATCCTCAAAAACGAAATTGCAGTTCTTTTTACCTACTTCTTTAATTAGGCTTATTCTTTCCTTTGCTGTTTCCATTAATGATTTTGCTCTTCTTATATCTGGGCTGATAGTTTTTGCAGATTTATTGATTAGGCAGTCATTCCAATTTGTTTCTTTCATGTGAAGACCTCTATATAGCTGTTTAGTGTTATGCCGTTTATAATATTATTTGCCAAGTGCGGATTTGATATATTTTTTAGGTTTTTATGCTGGAATATTTGTATCTTTCTTTTCAGAAGTTTTTCAAATCTCTCGAGAGCCAGTTGTTTTTTTGATGGGGTTTCAATGTACAGGTCAATATCGCTTTCTTCAGTGTCTTCTCCTTTTGCGAAAGAGCCGAAGACAACTATGGCAGGATTGCTTAGTTCTACTTTTATGTATTCAATAAGCCCTGATTTGTATAGCTGACTTATGTTGAAAAGCTTTTTTTCTAAAAAGTATTCTCTACTTCTGCTTGCCGTGTAAAAACTGACATTGCCAGTTTTGGCTATTGCCAGTATGTCTTCTTTTTCTAATTCCCGGCAGTATCTTATTACGGACGGCAATGGAAGTTTTAGAACTCTTTCTATCTCCCGCACTCTCAGCTTTTCTGAAGGATTAGTAAAAAAGTATTCCTTTATCTCCTTTCTGATATCCTTTCTTATCATTTGATAATATATAATTTATATTGATATTTAAAGTTATCTATTGCGAGGTTTAGAATTGGAACATGTCTAATTGGGTAGGTTGGGAATTGATGGTTGAACTGGAATTATGTGATATATATGGGGTTGTGAGGAGGATATAAAGTCTGGTGGAGAGAGATTATTGGATATGTTTTTATATGTTTAATTCTATTGTTATTCATGCATGGGAAAAATAAAAAGGGACAGGTGTGGGAGACTCTAGTTCCTTGGATTATAGGGATTGGGGTTCTTGTGATGATAATAATTATATTTATGATTTTATCTGGGAAAGGGCAGGGGGCTATTGACTTTTTCAAGAATCTTGTGAGGTTTGGGAAATGATGAAAATGAATAAAAGGGGCGAGGAGCAGTCTACTAGCACTGGGGCTATAATTGCCGCCGTTATCGCTGTTGTTGTTCTTGTTATTGTGATATTATCTATTTGGCTTTTCTCGAGCGGGAAGCTGCCTTTCTTTGAGAGCCTGCCAAGCTTTAACCAGACGAAGCCGTTAGTTACTGATGTTGAGATATTTAGGTATCAAATTTTGAGTGATAAATTACAATATTATGATGGAACGAGATGGAATGATTTTAAGTCTGACACGACTATTGAAGCTAATGGGAAGAAAATTGAATATAACACTCTTATGAATGTTATCTGGGTCTCTTTTATTGGTCAATCTAAAGATTTTGGCAATGGAATTAAGGCAACTATCTTTCCTGCTGCGATAACTGGGGCTGAACTTGGCTTTTGGACTAAAGTGGGAGAATTTTATGGGTGGGTTGATCCAGACCCAAACAAACATAAAATTGTTATTGAGGGTGGTTTCGCTAGGCTAAAAGTTAATTGGAAAGATGAAATTTTCTATTTGAGTTTGGATAACAAACTGCTAAAACAAAAAGAAAAGGAGATAACTGGCGGGCTTATTGAGATAAAAGAAGAGGATTATAATGATAGAAATATGGTACGCACTCTTGGAAATCTATACTACAATGAGTTTAGAGAGTTTGTGATGAGAGATGTTGCGAAGTGGAGAGATAGTCTAATTGAAAAGCCAGTAACAATAAAATATGAAGATGAAGATAAAAAGGAACAAAGCATAACGACCTGCTTTATGAAAGACAAATATTTGAACGATAAAGAGCTTGTTGTTGATTTGAGTGTTGAGAAAAATGTTTGTTCATAAGATGAGAAAGAAAGGAGCAATTGAGGGGGAAGGAATAACTGATATTCTTATGTGGATAGTTTTCTTGATTATTGCTGCCGCCGCGGTTTATCTTCTTGTTAAAAGATTAAGTGCGTAATTATTATAAATAGGGTTTTCTTTCGGTTTGTATGGATACAATGAGAAATTGGCAATTTATTGCAGAAGCAATGCTTCCGCAAACCTTCGGTTCTTACGAACCTTCAGGATTTATCAAGCATTCATTTTCATACTTGGAGGCTGAAAAATGAATAAAAAAGGGGATGTGAGTGCTGCACAGATAATAACAATTATTCTTGTGATAATTGGCTTTGCAATAGTTGCACTTTGGTTTTATCTTGTTAATTTTGGGGGTTATACAGATAAAGATATCTGCAAGCTTTCTGTATTGACAAGAGCAACTAGTCCGGGTGTTGCGCAGTCTCTTGTGCCTTTGAAGTGCAAAGCTCAGAAAATTTGCATAACCGAGACATCTAAAAAAGATAGTTGCAAGGGCGTTAATGAGTTTGCTGGAGAAGAAGATATCGTCTATGTAAATTTGAAAGGGAATGTTGAAGATAAAAGGGAAATTATAGAGAGTACTAATGCTGATGCGATGTACGATTGCTGGAGCAGGATGGGTGAGGGGAAACTAGATTTATTTGGCAGTTTAGAGAAAAATTTGGGTTTTGGATCGGTTACATCAAGTTGCGTTGTTTGTTCAAGGGTTGTGATTGATAAAAGTGTTGGAGATGATGTTCTTTATACAACAGATAAAGATGGGAAAAAGGTTTCTGCTATAGATGTTAAAGATTATATGAAAAGCCAGCAAATTCCAGGACAGAGTTTAACTTATTTGCAGGCATTGACAGACAAAGGCGTTAATGCTTATTCTAATCCTGCTCCTGAATCGCCGGATGCCGAAAACAAAGGAGAAATTCAAGTCTCTGGAACGAATCAATTGGCTTATGTTTTTATGCAGATAAAATCTGATAGTGTGGGGGATGTGTTGACTAATCAACTTTATGCAGGAGGGACTATTGCTGGGGCAGTACTCTTAAGCCCGGCCAAAAATATCCTTGCATTTATTGGTGGCAAGTTTGTTTTAATTGGGACAGCTGTTATTGCTGCAACGACAGCTAGTGTGGGAACAATAAATGCGCTTGAGGGGCAGAAAGTTGCTGGAGCATATTGCGGGAAATTTACCAGCAGCAAAGAAAAGGCAGAGGAAGGATGCTCTATAGTTCAGGGCATGATGTATGATGCTGAAATTCTTAATAAGCTATGCGTGACTAAAGAGGGAGAGCTTTAAAAAATGAGAAGTAAAAGAGGCGATTTGATGAATAATGTGCTTGGGGTGGTACTTGTTGTTATTGGCCTGGCAATTTTGATTTTTGGAATATGGAAATTTTATTCTGTTTACGTAAATCAAGAGGAGACAAATGCCAGGAAATTTGTTGATTCGTTGGAAGGAAAGATAAATGCCTTGCAGGACAAAAGTGCAGCGGACATTGTTTTTAGCGGATTTAAGAGTGATAAAGAAAATAAGTGGTCTTTGGTTGGGTGGTCTATGACATCTAGAGAAAGACCGGATAAGTGCGCTTTCAAAAGTTGTATTTGCATCTGTCCAGACATAGCTTATTATCCTAAGAAAGACTATATTGATATCTGTCAGACCAAGGGATTTTGTAGAGTGTTTGACCAAGAATCTGTTTATGTTTACAAGTTTGGCAGTAAGAGTGGAGAGATTCCAGTAGCAGTTATTGAATCAGCTGTTGATTTGACCAATATTGATGAATGGGGGGGTCTTCAGAGCGTATCTGGAGGATTCTATACAAATAGGATAGAGATTCCAGAGAATTTTATTAAATTGGATATCAAGAAAGAGGCTAATAAACTAAGCGTTGTTTATTCTGAAAAATGGGAATGAACAGGGGGGCAGAAACAGGCGGCATATTATGGGATAATGTAATTTATCTGATTTTATTAATTGTTTTTTTTGCAGGAATGATGGCATTTATTTACAGCAAGATGAATGGAGCGGCTGTTTGGGAAGACTATTATGTAAAAGAGATTGTGAAAATAATTGACAGCTCAAGGCCAGGGGATGAGATAATCTTTGATGTGCATAAAGCTACAGAAATTGCTCAGAAGAATAATATTCCAAGTTCAAAATTTGACAGGTTGTTTATTTTTACTAATTTGAAAAATGAGGTTTGTGTTAAATTGAGCTTGGGAAAAGCAAGCTGTTATAATTATTTTAATGATGTGGGTGTAGGTGCAGCTCCTCCCGGGGATAGGTGGGTATATCTTGCAGAAGTTGGGGATAAGAACAGATTGCATTTTAATATATTTCCAAAAGGAGAGTTGAATAAATGATTAACAAAAAAGGGCAATTGGGTGATCAGATGATGATATTTGCATTCATTTTTTTGCTTGTTATTATAGGAGGGGGGATTGTTATAGGAACTTTTGTTTTTATTGGACCAGAGTTTGATTTCAGAGGCAATGAAGCAAACTTACTTGCTGCTGATATCGGAGAGTGCGTTAGTTCTGAAGCGCAAACTGGAACTGAAAATGCTGGATTTTGGCTTGATAATCTTGCTGATAAAAGTAATTTTGCTTTTCTCTCTAAGAAGTGCGGACTAGACAATGAGGCGATTTTAAAAAATAATCTTATAAAGATTTGTGCTGATGAGAAGAACCCTTCAGATTGTATAAATGAAGGAAGCAATGGGGATGACAAGAAAGTGGTATTCTTTACCAGCGGAGATTTTGTGCCCTGCGGATTTCCTGAAAAAGAAAGGGAGAAATTTATTGGATGTTCTATAATTCAGTCTGGGAAATATACTATTATTGCCACGAGCAAACAGAGAATAAGGTTGGAGGACATATAATGAAAAAATTATCGATGCGGATGAACAAGAAGGGGTACTTAGATAAGCTAATATCATTTTTTCCTATAATGCTTGTTGTTTTTGTCATAATGGGAATTTTTATTATTTTGGCTGGGACTTTTTCTATAAAAGCAGCAGCTTCTGGGGACAGAGGTTCTCCTGCTTTTTCCACAGAGATTTTAACTCAGGATGATTTGATGTCTAAACAACTTAGTTTTAGTGTTAAAGATTTTGGCGTTAGTAATGTAAAAACTAAGAAAATGAGTGTGTTTGATGCTCTTTCTTTGTTTATTTTGTATGAAAAAAACCCAGCAAAAAATGCTTTTGTTGATTTTGAGAATACTATCGGAAAGATGACTATGGCTGATAAAAAATGTGCAATAATAATGTACGATGAGGGCGATTTGCATACTCCAAGAGCCAAAGGTCCTATAACAACAAAAAGTGTTGGTGTTTCTGCTTATACAAGTTATATGACTGACTTTGCATTCGCTATAAATTATCCTGAGCTTGAGAATACAAAATGGTATGTTAAATATTATTACGGGGGGTGTTTATGATGAGAATTCAATCTTGGAATAAAGGAGGAAATGTGCCGATGCTGATGATTTTTATAGTTGCAATCGTTCTCGTTATTGCAGCGTTGATGTCTTTTGCTACGTTTAACAGAAATTTTGATGAGAAATCTCTTGATGTTTCAAGGGCGATTGCCAAAGTGCAGTTTGGAGAAGAATATATGCTTAAGTATGCAAGGGAAATTGCTTTTAATGTTGTTAATGAGAGCAAAGGAGGTGATTTGAAGGTTTCATTTGTGGAAGTTGCAAAAGGATTTGATAAGCAGGTTAGCGACCCGGCTAATAACTTTTTTGGCAAGATAAGGAATAATGAGTTTAGCTTTGAGAGTGTTGAGGGGGCATATAGACTTAAAGTTGATGGGTTGTATGTAAGGGCTATTTCCGGAACAAATCAGATTACTAGAAATTTTGACTTATGCATGCTTTTTGATTCTTCTGGCGGGTATATTCCCGCAGGATTTAATGAGGCGACTGAGAAAGAGTATGCTTTGAAATGCGGGCAAAAAGGTTTATAAATAATAAAAACCGAGTTTGGATATGAAGGTGAACAAAAAGGGGCAGGAGATGTCTGTTGCGACGCTTGTTCTTATTGTCATTGGAATAGTCGTTCTTGTAATGCTTATACTTGGATTTACAATGGGATGGCAGAATTTATGGAACAAGATTAATATTTTTGGGGGAGGTTCTGATGTTAGCACTGTTATTCAGGCGTGTACTCTTGCAGCGAATGCAGGGGACAAGTATGCTTATTGCAGCGAGTTTAAGCTTATTAAGATTGGCAATGAGAAAGTTTATGTAAACTGCCAGAGCAATCAGGTTGACACCTCTCTTACGAGTAAGCTTGATTGTGATAAAAAAATAGACGGGAATGCTGAGACATTTTGTGGAACTTTGAGTGTGGAAGCACAGAAGACTACGAAAGCTGTTTTTTCTAGTGGAGAAGGTACTGGAGCTTTCAAGAGCTGCACGGATATTGTTGCTGCCAAAACGTAATTTTAGATAAGTTTTTAATTTAGGTTTTATTTGAATTTATATGAGTGATGATTATGCTGTTCCGCAGAGAAGGAAGAATAAAGGGGACAAAAGGGCCAAGGCCAGATTTATGAGATATAAGAAAGGCGGGGCACAGAGGGTTACGGGAATTGCTTTTTCTTCTAGCTCTGGTGAGAAGAAGAATTAATTATTGACTAAGCCCTAAGCTTAGGCGGTAGATTTAAATAGCACATGGTATATTTATATATCATATGGTAAGAAAAAATAGCACATATTTAGTGCTGCAGGAATTCTTTAATTTTCCAAGAAAGAACTTTCAGATGAGAGAGATTTCCAGGAGAACTAGGATATCCCATCCTTCTGTTTTGGCTCATCTAAAAAATTTGGTTGATGAGGCGCTTGTAATAAAAGAAAAAAAAGAAATTTATTATAGCTATAAGGCGAATAGAGAGAGCGAAATATTCAAGCTTTATAAAAAAACTGCTCTTTTAAACAAAATTAAAGAAATCGGTCTTCTGGATTATATCTATGACAAATGCATGCCGGATGCAATAATACTTTTCGGATCTGCTTCCAAGGGTGAAGATACAGAGGAAAGCGACATTGACATCTTTGTGCAGACAAAAGAAAAGAAACTGAATTTGGATAAGTATGAAGGGATTTTGAACAGAAAGATAATGCTCTTTTTCAAGGAAAATTTTTCTAAATTGCCTGATGAATTAAAGAATAATATTTTAAACGGGATTATCTTAAAAGGGTATATTAAGGTATTTTAATGGATTTGATAAAAATAACTTCTGATAAAGAAAGGGCAAGAAGTATATTGAGAATGACCGAATTAATCAAAGAGAGGATAAGTAAACAGGATATGGAAAAGATGAGCGCACTGGTAATAGCCGATTATTACGAAATTTTAAAAGAGCTTATCACTGCCCTCTTATTAATTGACGGATATAAGACATTAAGCCACAAAGATTTGATAGATTATTTAAAAGAAAGATATACTGAATTTAGATCTTACGAAATCTCTTTTTTGGATGATCTGAGAGTTTTAAGAAATAGGATAAGCTACGAGGGCTTTTTTGTTGACAGCTCATATTTGGAAAGAAATAAAAAAGTTTTAGAGGGGCTCTTATTAAAATTGAAAAATCTTGTAGAAAAGAAGTTGGAGAGATAGAATGGCTGTTGAACTTGCTAAATACGGATTTCTGTTTGCTATTGCGCTAATCTGGATAATCTTTGCGACTATACAGGATTTAAAAAAGAGAGAGGTGCCAAACTGGCTTAATTTTTCACTTGTTGCTTTCGCTCTTGCTTATCGTGCTTTCTTCTCAGCTTATTCTTCTGAATGGAGTTTTTTTATTTTTGGAGTTTTAGGATTTGCAATATTCTTCGGACTTGCTAATCTGTTTTATTATTCCCATGTTTTTGCAGGCGGAGATGCAAAATTGTTAATGGGGCTGGGGATTGTTCTCCCTTATTCTAATTATTTCGATTTTTTAACTTTTGGATTTGGATTTATTGCTGTTTTGTTCTTTCTTGGAGCTGCTTATAGCTTGATTTACAGCGTTTTTATTGCGAGGAAGAATTATTCCAGATTTGCTCTTGAGTTCAAGAAAAATCTTGGTAAAATGAGATATATGTTTATTTCTCTTTTGTTCGTGGTTGTTTTTGCTTTTGTCAGCTTGGTTTTGGGATTTTTTAGTTCAATGCTGCTTTTTGTTTATCTTGTTCTTGCAATTTTGCTGTTTTTATTGTTTGTTTATGTAAAATCTCTTGATGTATGCATAATAAAATCTGTTCATCCTAAGAGTTTAACAGAGGGGGACTGGATTGTTGGAGATATTAAGTTAAGGGGATATGTTGTAAAAAAGAGTGTTCATGGCTTGGGAGAGGAAGATATTGAGAGATTAAGGAAAGCTGGGAAGATGGTGCTTGTAAAAGAAGGAATACCTTTTACGCCAGCATTTTTGTTCGCGTTTTTGGCTATGGTATTTTTCTTTTCATTTTCAGGATTGGATTTTCTGGCTCTTTTGTTTTAATTTTTATTATCTCGACTTTCTTTTCATGATGTTCTTCTTTTAGCCTATTTGCTATTTCTTCAAGCTCTTCTTTTTTTACTCTCTTTCTTGGAGAATCTGGTGTTAAAGGTTTATTGTAAATTGGGATTATATTGATTATTGTTTCTCCAAATTTGGATTCTGTCTGTATCTCTGTGGAATTTGCCTTTAGTTTGTCTGTTATGTCTTTAGATATTCTTTTGGCGAGTTTGAAAGCTTCTTCTGGAATGTCTTTTGACGATTTTGCAGGAGATTTTGAAATTATTATTGTGTGGCCTTTTGAAATCGGATTAATTTCTAGAACTGCAAGGGCTTCTTCGTTTTCTCCTATTTTTATTGAAGGAATCTCCCCCTTTATAATTAATCTGAAGACAGGTTCTTGCTTTTCTTCCTGCTGTTTTAACATTAATTCAAGGGCTTCAGGAGAAAGAGACTCTATTTGTGCTTGCGCTTCTTTCTTTTGCGCTTCCGGGAGATTCTGAATTTGGGAAAGAAGCTGTTTTTTCAATGCTTTTATTTGTTCTGGTGTTAAAGTCATGTTTGTTTTTATCCGAAGGCTCTGCTCGCACTTAGATTCGTTAATATTAATCTCTTTTGTCTCATCCAAATGCTCGTCTATAGTCTTCTATGGTGACTGAGGAGACATGGGGGATTTTTGATAGAATGGATTCTATGAGGTCTGTGCCTTTCTCTTCTGGCATATCCATCTTTACATGAACTGATTTTAAAC
>CAYZSY010000002.1:0-46904 GCA_964481185.1 Candidatus Woesearchaeota archaeon
AATGCCCCTGCCGGGATTTGAACCCGGGTTTAGGCCGCGAAAGGGCCTCGTCCTTGACCACTAGACTACGGGGGCTTATCTGTTATACTAGCTAAACTTGGACGTTTTAAAAACCTTAGTTTTATCTATCGATAGGTAGTTAGTGGCAAAGGGGAAAGAAATAAAAACTAGTAATTCCTTAACTAAAGCAATGGAATTTAACGACCTTATCTTTAAGGAGTTAATCAAGAGAGGTTACTCTCTCGAAGGAAGAACCAGAGTTTGGGATATTGCAGATTCTAAATTGTGGTATCTAACTCCAGAGCAGGCACAGGGTTTCTTAGATCTGGAATCAGATAAAAATTATCAAATAAATATAATACAAAAAGAAGTTGATTTAATTAATGCAAATATGGAATCTATAATTAAAAAACTTGGGAAAAATCCACTAAATATGATAGATATAGGTTGTGGCGACGGTAAAAAAGCGGTAATCTTTATTAAAAATTTAAAGGGAAGATTGTCTTTAAGATACTGCCCGGTTGATATAAGCGACTATATGGTTGAGAAAGCTCTTGAGAATATTAGGGGAATTAATGTGAGTGAGATTGTTGAATCTCAATACAATATATCTGATTTTGATAATCTTGGGAATATAGTCAATCTTTTGAGCAAAGGCAAATATAAAAACAACTTATTTTTGCTTTTAGGCAACACTCTCGGCAATTTTGAGATAAATGAATTGATGTACGAAATTAGAAGCAGTATGAAACCTGGAGATTATCTTCTGATAGGGAACGGTCTTGATAACAGAAATGTAGATGAGATAGTTAAATCATATAATAATGAGAATATGCATAAATTTCTTATAAGAACACTAACTCAAATAGGATTTGATCCATTGGAATTGGAATTTGGCGTGAGGTTTGCTAATTCGAGAGTAGAAATGTATTATACTATCAAGAAAAACAAAGTTATCTATTTTCAAGGCAAGAGCATTCGTTTTAATAAAGGAGACCAGATAGTTGTAGCTGTATCTTATAAATATGAAAGTGATGAGTTTAGGAGTTTTATGCAAATATATTTTGATGATGTAAATTTTTATATTTCAGATGATGACGCTTATGCGTTGGTGCTTTGCAGAAAGTAATTTTTTAGGCATCTAATTCTTTATAGATATTGAATGAAAATGATCCCACTGGGATTTGAACCCAGGACCCCCGCCTTTCCTAAATCTCCTTTGACCAGAAAGGAGGGAAAATATGGCTCTAATGAGCCATACTCTTATAAGAGCGGTGCTCTAACCAACTGAGCTATGGGATCAATAAACTGCAGTTTGAGAATATATTTAAATCTTGGTTATCGTTTATTTTTATGATAATCGGCATAACAGGACCAATGGCATCCGGGAAGAGCGTTCTTGTTGAGATGCTTGTAGAGAGAGGGTTTTCTTATTTTCAACTATCTGAAGAAGTAAGAGAAGAGGCAAAAAAGCTCGGAATAGCCATAGAAAGAAAGGCACTGCAGGATCTTGGTAATGCAATGAGAGAAAAATACGGGAATGGATATTGGGCTGAAAGGGTTGCTGCTAAGATGGTTTCCGGAAAGAATAGCGTTATTGACGGGATAAGGAACCCTGGTGAGATAGAGGTTTTTAAAAAATTTAGCAATTTTATTCTTGTTGGAATAGATGCGCCTATTGAGAAAAGGTTTAAGTGGATAATTGCAAGGAATAAAGACAGCGATCCCAAGAGTCTTGATGAAGTAAAAGCAGTTGATGCTCGTGATAGGGGTGTTGGAGAGTCTGATTCTGGACAACAGTCAACAAAGTGCTATGAAATGGCTGATGTTTATATTCAGAATGACGGCACATTTGAGGAATTATCCAAGAAAATAGGCGACCTTCTGGAGACATTAAAATGTTAGTTGGGCTTGTTGGGCGCCCAAACTCTGGGAAAAGCACTTTCTTCAAGGCTGCAACATTGATGGATGTTTTAATAGCAAATTATCCTTTTGCAACAATAAAGCCAAATCACGGAATGGCTTATGTAAAAATAAGAGATTTGGCTGCTGATTTTGGTAAAGTCTCCAATCCAAGAGAAGGTTATGTTAAAAAAGGTCTGAGGTTTGTTCCGTTTGAATTGATGGACGTTGCTGGGCTTGTTGAAGGAGCAAGCAATGGAAAAGGGCTGGGAAATGAATTTTTAAACGATTTATCAACTGCGGATGCTTTTATTCATATTGTTGATATGTCTGGAGAGACAGATGGGGAGGGAAAACCGACAAAAGACTATTATCCTGGAAAAGACATCCATATAATTGAAAAAGAACTTGATTTATGGTATCTTAATATTTTGAAAAAGGTTTGGGGAAGTTTTGCGAGAACTGTTGAGATGCAGAAGAAAAATTTTGCTGAAGCTGTTGCAAAGCAATTTTCAGGGCTGAAAGTTGATGTTGATGACGTAAAATCTGTAGTTTTGAAATCCGGGCTGAATCCTGAGAAGCCAGCTTCATGGACAGAAGAGAACCTTGCAAATTTTGCCAGAATGCTGAGAAAAAAGACAAAAGCGATGATAATTGCTGCAAATAAGATGGATAGACCAGACAGCGCAGAGAATTTTAAGAAAATTAAAGAAGAATTTGATTATCCAATTGTGCCTTGCTTTGCTGACGGAGAATTAAGCTTGAGGCAGGCAGACAAAGCCGGTTTGATTGATTATATTCCAGGAGAGAAAACTTTTGAGATTAAAAAAGAGTTAAATGAGAAGCAAAAATCTGCCTTGGAAGAGATTAAGAAAATAATTGAAAAATATGGCTCAACAGGAGTTCAGGAGATTATAAACCAAGTTGTCTTTTATATAATGAGATATGTTGCAGTTTTTCCTGCTGGAGCAAAAATGACAGACAGCAAGGGAAATGTTCTTCCTGACTGTTTTTTGATGAGAGAAGGCTCAACTGCCCTTGATTTTGCATTTCGCCTTCATACAGACATAGGAAAGAACTTTGTAAAGGCAATAAACCTAAAGACAAAACAGGCAGTTGGAAAGGATTATCTCTTGAAACATTTAGATGGAATAGAGATTATTACACGATAGAATATTGTTTATTGATTTTGGGGCTCTTGCTGTTTCATTCCTATTTTATTTATATTTTCGATGAGTTTATTTTGTGAATCCTTGCCAATTTTCATTCTAGTTATAATTACAAGCCCCTTTTCAGTATGCAAAGACCCATTATCTGAGGTTTCATCGCAATAATGGTCTGAAGTGTAATCGTAAGGGTTTAGCCTTGCATTAATCCATCCTATCTTATATTGGTCTTCATTAAGATTTGTTAGCACGTTCTTAGCAAGCATTATATCTTTTCTCCCTCTTATACAGTCCACCCAAATACTACAAAATCGGAAATTATCATTGACTATATTTAATGGGTTGCTATCTAAGAAATGAGCAAGATCTTCTTCTGAGTATTCATCAGTATGGCGGCGATCGTAATATGGGAATTTATGTTCTATATTTGGGGATTTAGATGTTCCGTCTAATTTCAAGGAAGTAAATGGAAAGACTTTTAATTTTTTTGAGTATTGAGTTATTTCTTTTGTCAGCTTTCTTAATTCTTTAATCTCTTCGTCCCTTTGCTGCACATCTCTACTATCAGTTGGATCGAAATGCCTTTGGGTTTGAGATTTTGTTAAAACTTTTTCGTATAATTTACTGAAGTCTTCTGGTACCACAGCATGTGCTCCTGCACTTAACTCTATGGAATAATTTGAGAGTATCTCTGTAAGTTGTTTTAATTGTGTTTGATTATCATACCTGAATGTTAGTTCGTCTTCAACTGCCATAGTAATGTACATTATGAATAGTATTTAAATAAATGTTTGATTAATTATATATGATAATAAAAGTCAAAGTAAAGCCAAACTCTAAAGAGGAGAAAATTGAGAAGATTTCTGAAAATGAGTATAAAATAGAAGTCAAAGAACCTGCTGAAGACAACAAGGCAAATATTTGCGTTACAAACTTGCTTTCAAAAGCATTGGATGTATCATACAAAGATATTAAAATCAAGAATCCAACTTCAAGAGAGAAGATAATTGAGGTTAAAACTGAAAAATAAAATGGGGCTCAAAATACTTGTCAAAGTTGTTTTTAACTCTTCTAAAGAGAGCTGGGAAAGTTTTGGAAACAACAGATATCTCTTGAAGTTGCAATATCCTGAAGATTCTGGAGCTAAGGCTGTAATTAGTGCTTTCATCTCGAGACAGATTGGAGTTCCGGCGAGCAAGATTAGCTATCTTGGACATGATCCAAGAAAGAATTGGCTGTTTGAGATTTTATAATCAAAATGAGGTATGAAGAAGCTTTAGACTTGAAAGAGAGGATGATTGACATTGTCAAGACTCTTGAAATGAACCATATAGACTTGAATAGAATTGAATGCCTTAGAAGTTTTGGCTCTTCAACAAGAAGGACTATCGCAAGATGCCATGCACTTGGTAAGGTCATGCAAAAGGCAATGAGAACAAGGGCTTTTTATACAATTGAATTTCTTGAGAGGTTTGATAAAATGAAAAAAGAGGAGCAGGACAAAGTAATAATTCACGAGCTCTTGCACGTGCCAAGAACATTTGGGGGTGGCTTTAGACAGCACGATTTTGTCTGCGAGAAAAACATAGAGATACTTTATGATAAATTCATGGAGGCAAAGGACGAAATAAAGAGTGATGGAAAAAATAAAAATTGGTTTTGGAAATAAGAAGATTCTTGTTAATACAAGAAAGCTCTCTTATTTTGATTATTTTAGGGGGTTAATGTTCAAGACAAAGAACAGCGAGAATCTTCTCTTTGATTTTGGCGGAAGATGGGGAATTCATTCTTTCTTTGTTTTCTTTTCTTTTCTTGCGTTATGGCTTGATGAGAAGAACAAGGTTGTTGAATGGAAAGTTGTAAAGCCCTTTTCTTCTTTTGTAAGACCAAAGAAAAAATTTGCGAAATTGATTGAAATTCCACTAAATGACAAGAATAGAGAAGTATTAGCTGTTTTTCGACGATAAAGAGAAAGGTTTAAATATGCCGACGACTAAATTTAATTGTTAGATATTATAATTAAAAGGAGGTAAAAAATGGGAACAGTTTTGGTTAGAAATGTGGTGAAGCGCAAACCTGGCTATTTATATTATGTTGACGGAAAGGGAAACGTATGCGAGGCTAAAATGGCTAGAGGCGGAAGAAAGAAGAAGTAAATCTTCTTTTCTTGCATAATTTTCCTTTATTTTTATTATTTTTATGTTAATCAGGTTTTATTCTTTTCTTTTAAGATATTCTGTATACGAGGCATAACCCCTTTCTGCCGTTCTCTCTTTTAAATAATCTGTCCTAGAGGAATAGCCTGCTCTTTTGGCCTGCAGATATGCATAACAAGTTCTCCAGCTTCTTTTTATTTCTTTAGAAATCTCTTTTGCCCTTTCCTTTATCTCTTTTGACTCATCGTCCAATGCTCTTATCGTTTCTTCAAGTTCTGAGGTCATTTGTTGTTAATCTTGGTGCATCTGCTCAAAATATTGCTTGAGCCTGCTGCAGATCTTGCTTTTTATTATTTGAGCTCTTTCATAAATACATTGTCTGCTGACTTCATTTTTTTCTATTATTTCTGAGAATGTCAATCCATCGCCTAGTTCTGAGAGCAACTTTCTTTGAAGTTGAGTTAGTTTTGTGTCAGGACTTTCTATAATCTGCCTTACTTTTTTACATAATTCCTCTCTTTCAGCTATACTCTCTGGCGTAACGGACTCGTAATTTGTTTGGTACTCCCTTAACCTTTTTAATCTCTTTTTGCCAACGTATATTCTGTGCTGTTGGGCGTTTGACGTGTCTTTAGTATATTGAAATATATAACTACCTACAGTTCTTTTATTTGATTTTAGATCTGCAGAGATTCTATCTGCGTTCTCTGTCTGAGATTCAAGCGGATTATATCTTTCTCTTACTGCTTGTTCTAATTTTGATGTCATGTATAGTTTTATTCTTAGAATGGGTTTATAAAGTTATTTGAAGACAATTTTTAATGATATTGGGAATAGAGTGCACGGCGCATACTTTTGGAGTAGGAGTTGTTAATGAAGGCAAAATTCTTGCAAATGTGAAAGATATGTATATTCCATTGAAGGGAGGAATTATTCCTATGGAAAGCGCGAAGCACCATTGCAAGGTTGCAGATGAATTATATTCTAAAGCGTTGTCTGTTGCTGGAATTTTAGAGAGAGAAATTGGTGCTATTGCACTTTCAAATGCACCAGGATTATCTCCTTGCTTGATTGCAGGAATGCAATTTGCAAAAGAAAAAGCAAAAAAACTTGGAGTTCCAATTGTTCCTGTTAATCATTGCATTGCTCATCTTGAGATTGGGAGGAGCGTTGGAGCAAAAGATCCGGTTTTGCTTTATGCTTCGGGGGCAAATACCCAGATAATTGCTTTTGCTTCAGGAAAATATAGAATATTTGGGGAAACTCTTGATTTGGGTGTTGGCAATTTTATTGACAAAGTTGCAAGGCATTTTGGGATGCCTTTTCCAGGAGGACCTAAGATAGAAATTGCTGCGAAAGGAGGAAGACTAATCGAGCTTCCTTATTCGATAAAAGGAATGGATGTTTCTTTTTCAGGGATGCAGACAAAATTGCAGCAGCTTTTTGATAAGGGGGAAAAAATAGAAAATCTTGCGTTTTCAATGCAGGAAACTGCTTTTGCAATGCTTGTTGAGGCAGCAGAGAGGGCAATGGCTCATACAGGAAAGAAAGAGCTTGTTCTTGGAGGTGGGGTAGGTTGCAATTCAAGATTGCAGGAGATGTGCAAAATAATGTGCGAGGAGAGGGGAGCGAGGTTTTTCTGTCCAGAAAGGGCTCTTCTTACTGACAATGCTGCAATGATTGCATATACAGGAGAGATAATGTTTAATTCAGGGATTAAAGTAAATGCTAATGAAATTGATATCTCTCCAAGAGAGAGAACAGACGACGTGAATGTGACTTGGAGATAATTGTAGCAAACTTTATAAAGCAATATTTCACACTAATGTTAAGCCTATGAGGCAGCAGAGATTGAAATCTCTGTACCATTCAACTCTCGCGAGTTGAAGGCAATTAAATATGCGGAGGTCACATGGACTTCTATAATATCGTCGAAGCGGCAAGAAAAACAGGAAAGATTGATAAGGGAACGAACGAAGTTACCAAAGCGATAGAGCTTGGAGTAGCAAAGCTTGTTGTTTGCGCAAAAGACGTTGAACCAAAAGAAATTGTTGCTCATCTTAATATTCTTTGCAAAGAGAAAAATATTCCTTTTGCTGAAGTTGATTCAAAGCAAAAACTAGGTATTGCTGCCGGAATTGGAGTTAATGCTTCTTCTGTTGCAGTAATAAACGGCGGCGAAGCGGATTCTGATATTGCTCAATTAAAGAAACAGGCTTCTAAGTAAAATGGGCGGCGGAAAACAACGAATAAGGGATGCGACTTCAGATTCAACGAAGCCATCTGGAGGAAATATTTCTGGAAGATTCAGTTCTGAGGGACCAGTAAATGCAGTTGTTGAGTCAATTGTAGGAAGAACAGGTGCAAGGGGAGAAGTAACTCAAGTTAATGTTAAAATTCTTGAAGGTAGAAACAAAGACAAGGAAATGAGAAGAAATGTTAAAGGTCCTGTGAGGATTGGAGATTTATTGACATTGAGAGAAACAGAAATTGAGGCAAGAAGAATAAGAGAAAACAGGAGGTTACGAACTACGTAATAATAAGATGGTAAAGTGTGCTTTTTGCGGAAAAGAAGAATCTCCCTATAAAGGTGTTCATTTAATTAAAAATGATGGCTCAATAAATTTTTTCTGCTCTTCAAAATGCAGAAGAAACGTTCTTAATCTAAAAAGAGATAAGAACAAGCTGAAATGGACAGAAGCTTACAGGATAAGCAGACAAAGAACTGGTCAGAAAGATATAAAGAAAGAAACAAAATAGGAAAAATCTAGTTTATCGTCGGTAAATTCAAAAAAAGATGGCAAAGGTTTATAAAGCAAGTTTGATTTTTTATGTCAGAGAAATAATAATAATATGATTGCTAAATCTAGCGAGGAAAAAGAGAGATCTTACAAGTCTGAGCATATAAAAGTACTTGAAGGATTAACAGCGGTGCGTATGAGGCCAGCGATGTACATAGGAAGCACCAGCAAGATGGGACTGCATCATTTAGTTTATGAGGTTGTTGATAATTCTGTTGATGAAGCTATGGCGGGTTATTGCGATTCTATTGTTGTTTCCATAAATAAGAATGGGAGTATAACTGTAACTGATAACGGGAGGGGAATCCCTGTTGAACCGCACCCAATTTATAAAAAACCTGCATTGGAAATTGTTGTTACAAAGCTTCATGCTGGAGGCAAGTTTGAAAAAGGAAGCTACAAGGTTTCTGGAGGTCTGCATGGTGTTGGAATAAGTGTTGTTGCTGCATTATCTAAGCTGATGAAAGCAGTTGTAAAAAGAGGCGGTAAGATATATCAGCAGGAATATAAAATTGGAAAGCCACAATATGATGTAAAAGTTGTCGGCAGTTGTGATAAAGATGATACAGGCACCGAAGTAACTTTTTTTCCAGATGAAAACATATTTTCAACAACAAAATTTGAATTTTCCATTTTAGAAAATAGACTTAGAGAGATTGCATTCCTAAATAAAGGTGTTAAAATTGTTCTTGAAGATGATGAATCAAAGAAAAAAGAGACTTTTCATTATGATGGCGGTTTGATTGAATTTATAAAATGGGTAAATAGGAGCAAGGAGCCAGTGCATAAGCCTGTTTATTTTGTTAAAGAAGCAGAAGGGGTTACAATTGAGTGTGCTGTTCAATATAATTCTGGCTATCAGGAAAATGTCCTTAGTTTTGTAAACACAATAAATACTGTTGAAGGCGGGACTCACGTTGTTGGTTTTAAAACTGCGCTTACAAGGGCAATAAACGATTACGCAAATAAAAATAAACTGATAAAAGAGAATCTCACTGGAGATGATGTTCGCGAGGGATTGACTGCAATTATTTCTGTAAAGGTTCCTGAGCCGCAGTTTGAGGGTCAGACAAAGACAAAGCTTGGAAACAGCGAAATAAAAGGGATTGTTGACGGCATTGCAATGAAAATGCTTACAGAGTTCTTTGAGGAAAACCCTGCTGTTGCAAAGTCCATCGTAAATAAATCTCTTGAGGCACAGAAAGCCAGAAATGCTGCAAGGAAAGCAAAAGAGCTTGTAAGGAGAAAAAGCGCGTTTGGTTTTGGGGGGCTTCCTGGAAAACTTGCAGACTGCTCAAAGAACAAGGCAGAAGAAACTGAATTATATCTTGTGGAAGGCGATAGTGCTGGGGGTTGTTTTGCAGGAAATGTCGAAGTGGCATTGGCTGATGGGAGAAATGTTTCTTTTGAAAAATTAGTTGAAGAAGCAAAAAATGGCAAGCAAAACTTTTGTTATGCAATCAAAGAAGATGGAAGCGTTGGAATAGAAAAAGTAACTAATCCGAGAATTACAAGAACAGATGCTTCTGTAATAAAAATAACATTAGATAATGGTGAAGAAATAACTTGCACACCAGATCATAAATTTATGTTAAGAGGTGGGACATATAAAGAAGCTAAAAATTTAACAAAAGAAGACTCTTTGATGCCGTTACACAAAAGAATCTCTAAAATCGGCGGAAGAATTACAATTGAGGGCTACGAAATGATATGGGATCAGAATAAAAACTGGATTTTTACACACATGCTTGCCGATGATTACAATCTAAGAAACAATATTTATCCAAAGGAACAAGGAGATCATAAACACCATATAGATTTTAACAAGAGAAATAATAATCCGACAAATATTGTTAGGCTTTCTAAAGAAGGCCATCTTATTTTGCATACTGAGAATTTGGTCAGGACATTGCACAGGGAAGATGTAAAAAGAAAGGCGGCAGAAGCGCATAAAAACCCGGAGTATAGAGAAAAAATGAGCAATTGGGCAAAAAATCCCGAAGTTAGAATTATGATAAGTGAGAATAGTAAAAAACAATGGCAAGATGAGGATTATAAAAACTATATGAAAGAGAAATTCCTAGAGTTTTATAATTCTGACGAAGAGTATAGAAAGCGAAATAACGAGCTGCTTGATAAAAACCAAAAGGAATATTGGGCTAATCCGGAAAATAGAGAAAAAGCAGCTGAGAAAGTAAAAGAGTTCTTTAAGAATAATCCAGAAGCTAAGGAATATTTGTCAAATCTTGCCAAAGATCAGTGGAAAGATGAAGAATTGATAATTTGGAGAAGACAAAAAACAATGGAGCAATGGACGCCAGAATTTAGACAACAACGAAAGATAGCTTATAACCAGACTTATTATAGAAAAACAATTTCTTTGATGAAAAAAGTTATTGAAAAAGAAGGTAATTTGGATAACTTTGATAAGATAAGAATTCAAAACAATGATAAATCTATCTTGAGCCTTAATACATTCAACAAGAGATTTTTTGATAATAATAAGTCGAGAATGGTTGAGACTGTTCAAAATTGGAATCATAAAATTAGGAGTATTGAATTTTTGAAAGAGAAAATTGGTGTTTATGATATTGAGGTTCCCAAAATGCACAATTTCGCTTTAGCATCTGGAGTTTTTGTCCATAATAGCGCGAAAATGGCGCGCAACAAGGAATTTCAGGCAATTCTTCCATTGAAGGGTAAAATATTGAATGTAGAAAAAGCAAATCCCGTAAAGGTATTATCAAATGAAGAAATTTCCAATCTTATAACTGCGATTGGAACAGGAATAGGTGAGCAGTTTAAACCTGAGAGTTTGAGATATTCAAAAATTATAATTATGACTGATGCTGATGTTGATGGCGCGCATATTCGTACATTGTTATTGACTTTCTTTTTCAGATTTATTCCTAAGTTAATAGATGATGGGCATTTATACATTGCAGTCTCTCCTTTGTACAGAATAAGAAAAAGAGGGGACCATTATGTTTATTCAGACGAAGAACTGAAAGATATTCTAAAGGAAATGGGTGGGAGCGTTGATGTACAAAGGTTTAAGGGGCTTGGAGAGATGAATCCTGAGCAGCTTTGGGAGACAACTATGAACCCAAAAACGAGGTTGTTGAAAAAAGTTATTGTTGAAGATGCTGCTATTGCTGATGAGGTCTTCTCAAGATTAATGGGGGAAGATGTTGAAGAGAGGAGGAAATTCATAGCAGAGAGAGCTCACGAAGCTCAAATTGATATTTAAAATGACACCTGACAAAGCAACAGAAGAGAAAATAAAAGCAGAGAATCTTGCTGACAAGAAAGCTGAAGCTGAAGAAGCAAAGAGAAGGGAGAAGAATCTTGTTGAGAAAGGCGTTGAAGCTTCTGAAATAGTTGAGGAGATGGAGCAGTCTTTTATTGACTATGCGATGTCTGTAATTGTAGACAGGGCATTGCCTGCTGCGGAAGATGGATTGAAGCCAGTTCACAGAAGAATTCTTTATGCTATGTATATGCTTGGATTGGATCCTTCTAAACCAACTATGAAATCTGCAAGAATTGTCGGAGAGACAATGGGCAAGTTCCATCCTCACGGAAATCTTGCTATTTACGATGCGATGGTTAGAATGGCGCAGGATTTTTCATTAAGATATCCTCTTGTTCATGGTCAAGGAAATTTTGGTTCACTTGACGGAGACAGCCCTGCTGCAGAGAGGTATACTGAAGCCAAATTAAGCAAGATAGCGGGGGAACTTCTTGCGGATATTGAGAAAGAAACTGTAAAAATGCTGCCTAACTTTGATAATTCTCTTAAAGAGCCAGATTCGCTGCCTGCGAAACTGCCTAATCTGCTTATTAATGGAGCAACAGGAATTGCTGTTGGAATGGCAACAAATATTCCTCCTCATAATCTAACAGAAATCTGCGATGCTGTTGCAGAATGCATAAACAAGCCAGATGTGACTATAGAACAACTCTCTGAAATTGTCAAAGGGCCTGATTTCCCGACAGGTGGAATAGTAATGGGCTCCGGAATTAAAGAAATGCACAAGACTGGAAAAGGAAAACTAATTGTGCGCTCAAAAATCTCAATGGAAGACCACAAAGGAAAGCCAACAATTGTCATTACAGAGATTCCTTATCAGGTAAATAAAGCAGAACTTGTGAAGACTATAGCAAAACTGACTTCTGAAAAGAAATTCTCGGATATTTGGGATATAAGAGACGAATCTGCTAAAGGAAAAGTAAGAATAGTTATTGAATTAAGAAAAGGAGTTGAGCCAAAATATACTTTGAATAAATTATACAAGCTTACGAATGTTCAGACCAGCTTTGACGCAAATATTCTTGCTCTTGTTGATAAAAAGCCAAGAATCTTGACTCTAAAAGATGCGATAGTTGAATATATAAAATACAGGCAGGTTGTTGTAAGAAAAAGAAGCAGGTTTGAACTAACAAAAGCTGAAGAAAGGCTTGAAATTGTTCTTGGGATGCTAATCGCTTTGAAGGAAATTGATAAAATTGTTGAGCTGATAAAAAAATCTGAAAATGCCACCTCTGCTCACGAGGGTTTGATGAAGAAATTTGGACTGACAACGCGCCAGGCAAAAGCTGTTCTTGAAACAAGATTGCAACAGCTTACTCATCTTGAAGCTACCAAGTTTAAGGAAGAAGAGAAGACGCTTAGTGCAACTATATCCGAGCTTAAAAGGATTCTAGGAGATGAAAAAGAAATATTGAAGATAATCAGAAAAGAAGTTTTTGAGATTAAGAATAAGTACGGTGATCAGAGGAGAACAAAAGTTGTAAAACAAGTTGAAGAAATTTCAGAGGCAGACATAATTGAAAAGAAAGATGTTGTTGTAATGATGACAGAAGGAGGATATATTAAAAGAGTTGATTTGAGAGATTATAAAGAGCAGAAGAGGGGCGGGGCTGGAGTTTCTGGCGGAGAGCTAAAAGAAGAGGATATTGTAAAGAAAATGATTGTCTGCTCCACTCACGATAATCTTCTATTTTTCAGCTCAAGGGGAAGAGTGTATTGGCTCAAAGCAAATAATGTTTCTGCTGCTGAAAGGCAGAGCAAGGGCAAGGCGCTTGTAAATCTTTTGAACTTGAGAGACGAGACTATTGCAAATGTAATGGCAATAAAGAATTTTGACTCAGGCTATCTGATGTTTGTTACAAAGCTCGGAATGGTAAAAAAACTTCCATTGAAGCTTGTTTCAAAGCCAAGAAGCACAGGAGTAAGAATAATTAATCTTCCAGCTGACGGCTCTGATGTGATTATTAATGTAGCAATGGTAAACGACAAACAGGAAGTCTTAATCTTAACAAAGAAAGGTTTTGCAATAAGGTTTATTTCTGATGAAGTAAGGCCAATGGGAAGAGCAAGCTACGGAGTTAAGGGGATTGATCTTCGTTCTGGCGATGAAGTTGTCTCTCTTGAGAGCGTTCCTTTAGACGGAAAGACAACTATTCTTACAATTACAGAGAAGGGTTTTGGAAAGCGTTCTAATCTTGACGAATACAGAAAAACAAGCAGGGGGGCAAAGGGAGTAATTAATCTGAATGTAAGCGAGAAAACTGGAAAGGTTATAGGTTCTATATCTGTAAGCGACAAAGATTCTGCCATAATCACTACAATAAAAGGAATGGTTATAAGAGTTAAAATGAAAGAACTAAGAGTTATGGGAAGAGCAACACAAGGAGTTCATGTTGTAAAGCTTAAGGAAGGAGACAAGGTTGCTGATATTGTTAAAGTTCCAAGCGAGAGCGAGCTTCAATCATTTGTTGTGAATAATTCTTCTGAACAAAAAGAACTAAAGGTCTATTAGATATAAATAGTGTCCCTCTCTAAGGATGTAATAACCATTTCTTCCAGAGTTCTTATAATCTTATAAGCTGCTACTCTTCTACTTGCTTCCTGAATATTTTCTAGAACTCGCCTTATTCTAAAGTAGGCCATTCCGTCATTCAATTCTTCTTGAATATCTGAGGCTTTTCTAAGTTTTTGCAAAATATTGAAACCCTTAATTGGATTGAATGGCTCTATGCGCTCTATTCTTATGCTGTTCACTTTTCTGTCTCCATCTGATAGGGGGGTTATGCAAAAGATTCCATTCTCTGGCCAAGGAGCTTGGTTTTCTGCAGATATAATCTCAATGTTGTCGGTGTTTGTATTGTTTGTTATGTAATATCTCATTTTGATAGCTCTTCATCTATCACTTTCTTAAAAGCAGAATATGTCTGGGCGCCTTCAACAGCCCTTCCATTTATGAAGAATGTTGGTGTACCTTTAATGTTTTTGCTTTTTCCCATTGAGATATCTGCTTTTATCTGGGAGGTATATTTTCCAGAGTCAATATAATCAGTGAGATTTTTTGGGTCAGCTCCAAGGCTTATAGCAATTTCTATCATTTTACCTACATTGTTAAGATTATTTTGGTCTGCATATGCTTTCTCTGCAAATTTCCAGAATAATTCTGGATTTTGTTTGTTGAGCCCGAAAGCAACTGCATGGGCTGCTTCAGCTTCTCCGTGCCCTGGAAAATATTTGAAGACAATTTTAACTTTGCCAGTTTTGACATAATTATCTTTTATTAGAGGCATTGGCGCTTCCCATTCTGGAGAGCTTGATTTGAGAGCATTTTCTATAGATGGATTTGCCCCCTCTACTGCTTGACAGAATGGGCATGAGAAATCAGAAAATTCATATATTATAACTGGAGCATTCTCCGAGCCAAGGACAGGAGAATCTCCTATTGATAGTTCTTGAGTGGTTATCTTATTTGATGATGAAATGAAAAATATTATTATAATTGTTGCAATTGCTAAAATAATTCCTGCAATCCAGATGGTTTGGTTGTTTTTGGTTGTTTTTGGTTTCTCGGGTATAACCATTTTGAGAGTAATAAAATCAATTATAAAAATGCTTCGTATAAAAAGATTTGCTATACAAATCTTTAACCTTCGCTTCTTACGAAGCTTCAGATAAAAAGGTTATTATATTGATAATTTTGATTATTGTTATAGGGGTTGTGGGGTAACCTGGTTAGCCTTCGAGTCTCGGGGGCTTGAGATCCCGGTTCAAATCCGGGCAGCCCCATTTTGTTATGGTTTAAAGATTTGGATCTCGTATGGTCTCGTACTTTAACTTCTCTCTGCCGCCAAGTGCTTGATAGATTAAGCGATGCGTATCTCTTCCTTGAGCTTCAGAAACCTTGTATCTCTCAAAAATATCTACAAGATAAGTTTGTAAGATATATATCGATAACTTTGGTGTGCGGATTTCTGGTGATTTATAACACTCTTTATTGATTCGTTTTTCCAAGTCTCTATAGTTTATACAAAAAACATTAATTACCTCATTTTTAACATCTTCAGAGAGTGAAGACTTTCTAATAGCTTCATTTATTTGGTTTATATCCTCTACGCTCATAAACTGGCAAGACTCTCTGAACTATATAAGAATTATTGTGATTGTATTATATCTAACTAACAAGGTTTATTAAATTTGGAAGTCTTTGTTAAGAGAAATAAAATGAAATATAAAGCATCAACAAAGTCGTTTTTGTTGGGGATTGCAGGTTTTATAATATCAATTCCTACAATAGCGGCAAAAGGATTTTTCTTGTTTGGCTATCCTTTATTTGTGCTTTCTATCTTAATGTTTGTTCTTGGTATTTGGCAGTTGATTATTGATAATAAAAGATAGGTTTCTATTTTCTTTTCAGATGGTCGGCTGCTTCTAAGTGATTAGAAAGAGCTTTGTAGCTGTAGTCCAATAATTCTTTGTTTTGAATTCCATTTTCCGGATTTAAGAGAAACTTGTTAAGTCTTTTCCATGCTTTTTTATATCTAATTAAGTTTGGGAGCCACCCAAGAGTCACATTAGTGGATGCAGAAATGTAGATATTTTTAGTATAATTGCCTCTTGGGTAATATTTGAACCATGCGGTCTTTTGATTATTCTTAATTGATAAAATAATCTCATATCTGTCTTCTCCCATTTTTATATTTGCTTTGTGTTCTGTAACTTCATCAAAAGTAAAGTCTACTTTTTGTTCTAATCCCATAAAAATTTGATATTTTTCCGCGTTTATAACATTTATTGTGATATAGAGCACAAACTATGACTTTTAAGTCATAGATGATTGTATAGTTTGTCTCTGTCTCCCAAAATCCTTTCAGATAAATCTGAGCAAACCATGGGCTTCAGCCCATGGTTAACACAAGGATTTTGTGATGTTATAAATAACATATTATTAATCATTTATGAGTAATAACATTTATATATAGAATTTAATCTGTTTTGTTATGGAATTAAGTGAACAAGAGAAAGAAATTGAAGCTAGTGGCAGAAGCCTGCTTGAGGGACTTGTGCAGAATTTTGAGGAAGAACTCGGAAGCAGTGTAAGCAAAGAGATAGAAGTTGACACAATATCTAAAGATTATGCAAGGTTTAGGGCGCGCATTGCTGGAATAGTAGATGCTACATTGTATGTTTATCGTGACCCCAAACAGGCAGAAGCTGCGCTAGAACATTTTGAAGCAGAGGGTGTGAATATAGCTTTCAAGAGCGATGATAGTGATTTTATTTATTTTGGTGCAGATAACTTGGAATATTTGGCTTAGAAATGGCTTGATTGAGGAGGTAATAGCAGTTTAGTCACCCTACTTCTTGAAAATAGAGATTAACTCAAAATCTCAAACCATCTTTCTTTAGTATCTCAATTAAAAATCTAACAAATGGATTAAGATTTCCAGTTTTGTGCGCTGTTTGAAGAACTCCATAATATCTAAACCTTCTTTTCTTTGGAATATTAATTAGAGGAAACTTATTTTTATGCATAATAAAATTCATCAATAGTCTACCAACTCTTCCATTTCCATCTACAAATGGATGTATTCTCTCAAATTCTATGTGAAAATAAGAAGCTAAAATCAAGGGGTGTAATTTCTTCTTATTCGTTGAGTACCATCTTAGTAAAGATGCCATTAATTTATGCACTTCTTCTGGTTTTGGGGGGAGATGCATTCCAACTTTAACTCCAACATTCCGGTATATTCCTATCTGCTGCACAAGATAAGATTTTAATGTGTTTACTACGACCAGTCTATGTAAATTCAGAATAAATTCTTTAGTTATGTCTTTCTTATAATCAAGTATAAAATCAAATGCTTTTTTATAGTTTAGCACTTCATAAATCTCTCTCATTGATTTTTCTTTTGGGACAATTCCTTCAAACAATAAAAAGGAAGTTTCCTCAAAAGTTAAAGTATTTCCTTCTATACCTGTCGAGTCATAAGCAAAAAGAGAGCAAAAGGTTTCATACCTATTCTCATAATTTGCTTTTGGCTCCTTAGAAAAATCTCTTTTTACACTCGCTAAAAATCTTAAGTCCTTGTCTGTTAATATTTCAGAAAAAATGTTTAATTTTTTGTCTGCTTCTTTCTCTTTAATTTTCAGTTTCTCTTTTGAGAGGTTAACTCCCAAGTACACTCTTTCTTTATCTGTCTTTTTGCCTCTTTTTACGCTCTTAACTCTGTAATAATACTTCTTACTGCCTCTTTCTTTTATCTCATTATAAACCACATTTTATATACGTCCACCTTGTTTATAAATTTTTTGTTATGGTGGACACACAAATATCTCTATTTACTCCAAAATAAAAACCGCCCCAACCGGCTCAGAGATTGATATCTCTGGGACTTCAACTCCAGTGGAGATTGAAGTGAATCAGACATGTCCGATTCAAGAGTTGGGAATGGACTTACAGTCCATTAAACGCCCCAACCGGGAATCGGACCCGGATCTCATCCGCGACAGGGATGTGTACTGAACCATTATACGATTGAGGCACGATAATGGTTGGCTGGAGTGATTTTTAAAACTTACTTTTTGTTTGTTTTATTGCTCGTCTTTGTGATAGAAATCCAACAAGTAAATGGTTTTTATATTCTTATTATAAGAATATGATAGTCTCGATGATCTAATGTAAACTTCTCGCGTTCCTTTTCTGTCAAATTTCATAGGTTTGCCTATTTCAGGATTATTTGCTATCTTGAATAATATCTTCTCGATTCTTTCTCTCATAAACGCATCTTTTATTTTGGAAACAACCCTCTTATAATTATCTGAAAATATTAATTTTACCATGTCTTCATTTCTTTTATGAAGTCATCAAATTCCATAGTAGTACACTTTCCTGCCTCTATTTCTTTCCATGCTTCTTCTGTTCTTCTTGCAAATTCCAAATCTTCTTTCAATTGTTTGTCCATTTTGCTAGCCTTCTTAATAATTATTTGATTACCATTTTTTATGATAACCAATTTCTCACCTTCTTTTATGTCTTTTCTCATATCAAGAGGTATTACAACTTGCCCCTTTGAACTCATCCTTGTTATATCCATCTCCGCCATAGTAAGACTATTCTTACTACATATTTAAATCTTTCTTTTAAGAACAATGACTAGATAAAGACTATTCTCTCTTTTTGTTTATTGAGTTTATTCTTTATCTTTAGCCTGGTTCTTACTTAAACTTTCAGTCCAGAAACTTGGCAATGAATGTGAAACAGCTCCTTCAAAGTCTGAATCAATAAGATAGACAAATCCTCTCTTGTCTCCTTCTAATTTCTTGAATGCAGAATCCGCTTTCTCGTAGAACTTCTTTATCTCGGGGCGCTCCATCTCTAACTGCAAGAGACTGCCTTGTTTTACAAGAAGCATATCCGAAAGCTTTAGAACATTCTTGTCTATCATTCCAGTGTTTTGTGTTATGAATAAAACAGTAAGATTCTTGTGCCTTGCTATTGCGAGAATTCCTGCTAATCCTTTATTTGTTTTGCTCATACTATCTCTTGAGCCGAACGATATTGCTCCCTCATCAACTAGGAGTGCAGAGCCCTGAGGAGCATCTTCTATGTTTTCTATAGGGCTTATCCATTCGGGCATGTTCTCCTGGGAAACTCCAAGAACAAAGCATTTTCTTCCTGTTTTATGATGAATATTCTCAAGAAGCCTAAACCCAAGTGCGCTCTTTCCGCTTCCCCTCTTTCCAAATATAAGAGAGATTATTGAATCTTCGTGGATTCTTTTCTCAGAAACTTGGTAATCTCCTGAAATTGCTTCTAAAACTTGAAGAGGGTCAAACATCGCTCTCTTTCCGTAAGTTGGGCTGCTTCTTAGCTTTCTTTTTTCAGAACTCTCTTTTATTTTTCTTGATGTAACTCTATAAAGAGAGCTTATTAATTTGCTTATTAACCACCATATTCTAGATGTAACATTGTATATTCCTTTTATAGACTTGCTTATTAACCACCATATTCCCTTAAGAAGATACCAGATTCCAAGAAATATCCCTTTGAATATCCATCCAGTGATTTTCCAAAGAAAATTTATCTGCTGCCTTTTCCTCGTCATTATTTTAACCTCACTTTGTTTGTATTTCCAAAAGGAATTTTCTCAATAAGGTTTCTTGCTTCTAGGTTTCTGATAACTCTGCTTAGTTTGGCCTTAGAAAATCCAGTGCTTAATTGCAACTGCTTTTGCCATAATTCTCCTCTGTCGGATTTTCTTAGATTGTCTAGGATTTTCTTTTCAGCATCAACAAGATGCTTGTCAATCTCTGAGCTGTTTGATGTTTTCTTTGTTTTCCCTGCTAGTTTTGAATATGCATAATATATTCCAAATAAAACTATTAAAATAGCCGGAATAATCCATGTAAATGTGTTTATGCCAGAATTTCTGGTTTTTATAGAAATGAAGAAAGGAAAATCGTCTCCTCTCTTTATATTATTTAACTCCCAAATAACAAATATCTGCTCTCCATCTGTTTCTGTCTTAAAATTATCTGGGAATATCTTCTCTGATTCAAGAGAGTTGCCTTCTTCAATAGCTATCTTTATTGTAACTTTTGCGAAATCTTCGTTGAAAACAATTTTATCAATAAGATAGTAACCTCCTGCAATTTTTGATAATAAGTTCTGAGAGAGATAACTGATTCTGATGTTTTTTCCTTTTATTATTAGGTTTTTATCTTCAAGCGAGTAGTTTAAATTGGAAGAGATTGAATGGGCATCACTCGGCAGAGAGATTGATATCTCTTTTTCACTCTCAAAATTGATTTTTTGATCTACAAGAACTTTTTCACCTATTTGATTAAATACTATCTCGGAGCTTTGCGCAGAAGCCAGAGAGATGAAACTAACTAGGACTAATACAGAACAGATTAACCTGGCTTTAGAGTTCATATATGGCATTTTATGAAAGCAAAGCTCGTATTTAAATATTTTAATTTTCTTAAATTGATATGGGCAGAAAGAAGAGGGTTGCAAAAATACCAAAAAATGTGCTTCTTAAATGCCCAATTTGTTCTATGAAAAGCAGGGCGATTGTATCTATTGACAACTGCCCGCAGTCTTTCATATGCCCAAAATGCAATGCAGAAGTCAAAAATCCTCTTACTTCTTGCTGTGTTATATGCGCATTCTCTGGGAAGAAGTGTCCTAGAACTCTTTTTGCTGAAGCGAGAGTTAAAGGGCTTGAATTGAGATAGCTAAAATAAGGAAATCAGAAGCTTTTCTTGTTTTTTAAAAACTTTATCAGTTCTTTGCTTATTTGGGGCTTGCCGTTTATGATTGGATAACAATAAGGGAGTTCTATTGACTCAATATCGTTTATCTGAATTGTTAAATTGTCTTGAAATTTCATCTTTTCCAGGGGAACTCCAGATATTATCTCTTTTGTTACATAAACAGCGTTGTCTGTGCTAAATTGCTTCTTTCCGATATTTCTTGCTTCTGTATTTTTTATTTTGCTCGTTAATTCTGAAGAGGTTCTTTTTCTTGGAGGGTAATCTCCTAAAATTCCCCCAAATATAAGATAGTCAAATTTTTTTGCCTCTCTCGGAGTTAATGTTTGTTTGGCTTCTGGGTCCAAAATACATGAGTTTTTAAGATTAAGCTCTGATACAGATTCTTTTATTTGTTTTCCAAGTCTGCTTAGATTCCTGTTCTTTCTTTTTATATTTGTAAACCAGAGATTTTCTTTTCCTACTATCTTTGAAATGTTCTTGTATTCTGTAAGGCACCATTTGAAAACTCTGGGCTCAAGATGCTCTATTATGTAAATTGCCATATTATAACTTATTTTATGTGAATAAAAACTTTTTTAAATGCACTGACATAGAAGGTTAGATGGTTATAAAAGGAGATTTTAGATTAAAAAGTCTTTATGTTTTTATATTTCTTGTAGCTGTTGCAATAGTTCTTTTTGGAGCTTTTGCTATGATGGTTGCAAGGACAGATGTTAATATTATATCAGGAGCGGTTTCTGTAATAAAATCTACTATCTCTGGTTCTATTAGCGCTTCTCTTGCAAAGATAGAGGGCAGTTCGTTAAGAATGTATAGGGTTGCAATAATAGAGAGCATTGTTCTTATAACAGGAATAATTACTTCATTATTTGGCCTTCTTTATTTATTTAAACATTATTATCTGACTGTACAGCTTTCTCTTATAGACGAACTGACAAGACTCTATAACAGAAGGGCTCTCTATAAAATTCTTGATGTTGAGATAAAGAGGGCAAAGAGGTTTAAGCATCCCCTTACCATTCTTATGGCTGATATTGACTTCTTTAAAGTGTATAATGACACAAACGGACATGTGGCTGGAGATGTTTTGTTGCAAAAAATATCCAAGATGATGCAGGAAAGCATAAGAGATATTGATACAATTGGAAGATATGGCGGGGAGGAGTTTCTGGCAATACTTCCAGAGACATCACATAAAAATGCAGCCAGAATTGCAGAAAGAATAAGAAAGAAAATTGAGAACGGCAAGTTTAAGGGGCAGGAAAAACAGCCGCTTGGAAAAGTTACTTTAAGTCTTGGGCTTGCTACATTCCACGGAGACTATAAAGAAGGAACGCAGTTAATACATTCTGCTGATCAATTATTATATGAAGCAAAGCGGGCAGGAAGAAATCAGGTTAAAAAAGCATATTTCGGTAGGGTTGATAAGGGAGAAGATTAACTATCCTTTCATTACAGCTATCGGAACTAATCTTGCAATAAGGTTTCCTATTCCTGCTTCGTGAGAGACTCTAACTACTTCGTCAATATCTTTGTAGACTTCGGGGGCTTCTTCAACCAAGGCTTTTTTGCTCGTTGTTTCAACCAATATATCTTTTGAATCCATTTCTTTTTGAATTTGTTCTGAAGTCAATTCCCTTTTCGCTTTGCTTCTGCTTTCTACTCTTCCGGAGCCGTGAGCAGTTGAGCCAAATGTGACTTCTTCTGCTTTTTTTGTTCCAACTAAAACATAGGAGGCGGTGCCCATACTTCCAGGAATAAGCACTGGCTGGCCTATTTTTCTATATATGCTTGGAATCTCTTTTCTTCCTGAACCAAAACTTCTTGTTGCTCCTTTTCGATGCACGCAAAGTTCTGTTTTCTTGCCATCAATATTAAACTCTTCCATTTTTGCAATATTGTGGCAGACATCATAAACTAAATTCACTTTTGCTTTAGGAAAATATTTTTTAAAAACTTTCCTTACGTTATTCATAATAATCTGCCTGTTGCAAAATGCAAAATTTACCGCGCAATTCATTGCTTTCAGGTATTTTTGCCCCAAATCGCTGTTTATTGGCGCATTAATTAATTCTCTGTCAGGAAGGTCTGCAAATCCATACTCTTCTTCCATTAGCTGAATATAATCACTTGCTACTTGATGGCCCAAACCCCTGGAACCACAATGAATCATTATTGTAATGTTTTCTTTATCCAAACCGAATGCTTTTGCAATCTTTTCGTCTAATATCTTATCAATCTTCTCTATCTCGAGGAAGTGATTACCTGCTCCAAGGGTGCCTAGCTGTGGAACTCCTCTTGATATTGCTCTCTGGGATACATTTTCTGGGAGAGCATTTTTCATTCTTCCATTTTCTTCAGTACATTCCAAATCTTCTTTTGTGGCCATTCCTTTCTCAAGAGCCCATTCTGCTCCTTTTTTTAGAACCTCTATAATTTCCTCTCTGGAATATTTCTCTCCTCCTCTTCCTACTCCAGAAGGCACTGCTCTAAATATATCATGCAATATTTCTTTTCTTTTTTTCATGAATTCTTTTACAGGAATGTTTGTTGATAAAAGGCGGATCCCGCAGTTAATATCAAAACCAACACCGCCGGGAGAGATTATTCCTTTTTTTAAGTCAAAAGCTGCAACATTGCCTATGCAAAATCCATAACCCATGTGACCATCTGGAAGCACAATTACATTATTAACAAGGCCTGGGAGAGTTGCTACATTCATTGCCTGCTTGAAAGTTTCATCTTCCTGCATTTTTTTTAACAATTTTTCTGAAGCAAAGACCAAAACAGGGACATTCATCTTCCCAGTTTTTGGAATTTCCCATTCAATGTCTGATATTTTCTTTAGTTCTGTCATGTTGTATATTGAAGAACTTGGAGGTTTATTAATTTAATTGGGTGTCTGCTCATTTATATATATGTTATGTCAATATTTAATAATATTGAAACTCTTGTGTAGAACATGACAGAAAAAGAAGTGAAGACAATTGAAGATAAAGAAGAAATAGCAAGAATCGTTGAAGAAAAGATTATGGGAAAGAGGTTAGTTTTCCCTCCGTCCATAAAGTGTCACTAATTTGTTCTTTAAATTGGAACACACTACCTAAAGAATTATTCAGTGCATTTTGATATTGTTGGAATATTGAACCTATCATTTTATCACTTGTTATAATTGTAAGATTGTTTAATCAACTCAAATAATTTTATCAATTCTTCTTTATTTTTAACTAAAACTTCATAATCGCCATTACCCCAATGCCCAATGGCTTTTGGTTTTGTTAAATCTCTTGCAATTCCAAAAGAGTCATTTAACTTTCCGCTTGGAACATTCAAAAATGCTTTAATTGTGTTTTTCTGAATTACAACATCCACAAAATTAGTGGTAAGTTTGTAAGCTATATATTTAGCTTTTGCTTCTTCTGTGATTGATGCGTCTAAACTTGTTATCATCTCTTTCAGTTGTATAAATAATTCTTTAATCTCTTTTGAGGCAACCTGCAAATGAGAATTAATAGTGTAATCTTTCTGAAGTTTTGGTAATGTTTCTTTTTCTTTTTTGCCCCTATCAAAAATTTCTCTCGTGCTTATTTTGATTGTTTTTTGGGATTCTGATTCAACCATCAAAATATTATCCTCGTAAATTTTATATCTCAAAAGCTCAATTTTTATTGGTAATATTTCAACCGTATCCAAATCAAATTTATTGTAGCTTTCAGCAACGCATATGACTCTTGGAGAAGTCCAATCAATATCAGCTTCTATTTTCTTATTTCTGCACAAAATTTCAAAATCTGCTTTATGGTCTAAAAGCCACCTCAAATAAGATAAGCCTTGATTTATTACATTATCATTTTGGTTTCTTTTGTATTCAATAATGACGGGAGAGCCATTTTTATCAATTCCCAAAGTGTCAATTCTTCCGCCAAAAGAGGTGCTGTACTCTGTCGCTAAAAAATCAACATTCAAAATAGTTAAAAGATTCTGCTCAAAAAGTGTCTGAATATTCTTCTCTTTCTCTAAATCGATGGTTGATAATTTCTCAACATTTGCATTTTTTATCTTGAATAGAGCCATATTATAAGTAAGATACTAACCTATTTATAAATATATTTTTACTCAAACATCAAGGACAAACTGAATTGTTGTTTTGTCCTTTTCTTCTTCTATGAACATGTCGTTGTATGTTATTGCTTTTACGTCGTTTGTGAAAATGTAATTTCCTGCGCTGTCTCCTATTAGATTTGCCTTAAGAATAAAGCCTTCTTTTGATTCTTCTATCTTAACAATCGGCGCCTTGCTTATAATGTAGTCTTCTGCATCTGCAAGGTAGATAATGCTTTCAAGAAATTTGTATAACAAAGCACCCTTATCTCTGCCTTCTGCGCTTATATCCTTCTTAATCTTTGGAGCAACTTTTATCTGCTCGGCCATTACTTCTTTTAAAGCCATAGCTGAAGTCGAGAAAGCTTTCTCGATAGTTCTTTCTTCTACTAATATCTTAACATCTGCCGTATGTTCTAGGAACTTGAAACCCATATAATAGCAAATCCTGATAAGTTTATAAATTATTGTCGTTATATGATTATATGGACAAATTTTCTAATGTGATAATCCTGCTTTTTCTTTGTGCGCTCTTGATTTTTGGGCTTTACTCAATGTACCTTAATCTTCCAATTGGGACCAAGATATACAAGCCTTTTTCAGGCAATGTTTCTTATCTTCCTGAAATTGTAATTAATGGTTCTGGGGAAGTTGTGCAATTTTATCCGAATATGCGTTATTCTGACAGGATAATTAGCTATAAAATCGAGTCTGCATGCAGCGAGAAGAAATCTAATGATATAGTTATGGCTTTTGCTGCAATATCAGAAAAAACAATTCTTGACTTTTATCAGTCAGATGATAATCCTGAAATAAAGATTCTTTGTTCTGATGTTGCCCCGCTTGCTGAAGAAAAAGGGCATTTTGTAGCAGGAGAAGGCGGACCAAGCGAGATAATAAACACAACTAAATTCTCGGTTATTTTAAGCGGCAAAATAGCTCTTTACAGAGAGAACAAATGCGATAAGCCAAATGTGGCTATTCATGAGATATTGCATGCGCTTGGCTTTGATCATATTAATAGCTTGAAGAGCATACTCTATCCGATTACAAGCTGTGATCAGCAGATTGATTTGTGGGTGGTAGATCATATAAATAAGCTGTATTCTATTGATTCTCTTCCGGACTTGGCAATAGATGCTCTTGATGCGAGCAGCGAAGGAAGATATCTTAATTTTAACATCAATATCTTAAATATTGGGCTAGCCAAATCCAGCTGGGCTGAATTAAACTTGTATTCTGATAACGAGAAGATAACAAACTTTAGCTTGGGAGATGTGGAAATAGGCGAGAAGAGAATATTAATGGTGGAGAATCTAAGGCTTCCAAGCAGGGAAGATAATATTATGTTTGTTGTAGAATCAAGCTCAAGAGAATTAACCCTTGACAACAACAGGATTGAAGTCTCTGCTGTCTGAGAAGAGGTTAACACGGAAGTTTTAAATATAAATTTCTATAGGTTTATATATCTAAATTGGATAAAAAAGAGATGGTAGAGAAAGACCAGATAATAAAAGAGAAACTCGATCATACTGGATTGTTTAATTTTGCAGAGCTTTATGGATTTATGCATAATTGGCTTAATGAAAATCTTTATGGTGTAAATGAGGACAAATACAGCGAAAAAGTTACAGGAAATGTCAGAGATATTTCTTTTGAGTGGAAGGCGACAAGAGAAATTTCAGATTATTTTAAGATAGAATATGGAATAAAAGTAGAAGTTCTAGGGTTGAGCGATGTTGAAGTTGAAATTGATGGAAAAAGAAAGAAAATGAATAAGGGCAAGATTTCTATGGAAATAAAGGGCGTTTTGATAAAAGACCCCAAAAACAATTGGGATGAGACAAGGCCATTTTTCAAATTTTTAAGAGAGCTTTATGATAAGTATATAATGCCTAGCAGGATAAAGTCTGTGGAAGATAAAATCGAGAGCGATGTAAGGGCATTTAAAGATGAAATTAAGGCTTATCTTGAATTAACTGGAAAAAGATAAACTTATCCAGAGATAATATAAAAGTTTATATAGATGTTTCAGTTTTTTTCTGCATGAAAAGCAAACTTATTATTATGTTCTTAGTTATGTTTTTTGCAGTATTTCTATTTGCCGGAGATGTTTCTGCTCTTAACCTTGAAATTGAAAAGATAGCAAAAGTTCCTGTTGTAATATCAGAACTTAATGATCCTGCAGTCTTTAATTTTGTGATTGATAACAATGGTGCGGGAGATAATGTTGAGATATATTCGCTTGTGGGTGTCTCTTTTGAGCCAAAAGGGACATTTTATCTTCCTTCTGGGAGAACGACATTAAATGTTCTTGCATATCCAGGAGAGAGTGCGAGAGCCAAGGGCGGAACTTTCTCGTTTGAATATCAAATTAAGGGATCTGGTGATAATAATATCTTCAAAGATACATTATCTATAAAGATTGTAAGCTTGAGGGGCTTGTTAAGCGTTGAACCATTGGATATTGTTCATGGAAGCGAGAATGTAGTTATAAGAGTAAGAAATCTTAATAATATTGAAGTCAGGGATGCCAAATTAAATCTTAAATCTGTGTTCTTTGAAGGAGAAAAAACTTTCTCACTTAGACCTCTTGAAAGCACAGAGATAGTTCTTCCAGTTAAAACAGATATACAAGACGTTGCTGCAGGGGCTTACGTTGTTAGCTTGGATTTGGCAATTGGGGATGCCAGCGCAAGATTTGAAGATAGTGTTAATTATTTGGAGAAAAAAAATGTTGCAATTACCCAAACAAGAAAGGGATTTTTGATAATAACAACAAAAATTACAAAAACGAACAATGGGAATCTTGCTGTGAAAGAGGAGACAGGAGTTAGCAAGAATGTGTTAACAAGGCTGTTTACAACTTTCTCAACCGAGCCTTTGACAACAGAGAGAAGCGGGTTGTTTGTTAGTTATAAATGGGAGGAAGAACTAAATCCTGGGGAATCTTGGATCTTGAATGTAAGAACAAATTATACTCTGCCATTTATTCTTGTGCTTCTTGTAGTTTTAAGCGCGTATTTTGTTTATTTATATTCAAGAACTTCTCTAGTTTTGAAAAAAAGATGCTCGTTTGTAAGAACTAAAGGCGGGGAATTTGCCCTCAAAGTTATAATTAATGTGAAGACAAAGAATAGGGTAGAAAATGTTGAGTTGTTTGACAGGATACCTTTGGCTGCAAAACTCTACCAGGGCAGTGGAATGCCACACAAGTTTGACGAGAGAACTGGAAAGTTAAGCTGGGTCGTTAACGGATTAAATTCCGGGGAAGAGAGAATATTCTCTTATATAATTTATTCAAAGTTAAGGATAGTCGGAAGGTTGGAGCTTCCAGTTGCAACTGCTCATTTTGTCAAGGATGGCAAGTCAGCTTATGTTCATTCAAACAAGGCGTATTTTGCTTCTGAGATTGCGCCGAGATATTAGATATTAATAACAAAATTGATTAATCCTCTTCATGTTGAGGATGATGAAAAATTCACAAAACTCACCAATGGGCGTCTTTTGAGAGAATTTGTCAATTTAAGACCCCCGATTTCGCCTTGTCAAATGAGGAGATGCTAAGCAAGTGGTCATCTTCTCCTTGGGAGAGAGCAGGAGTTAATCTAATATTGGGAGATAATGGATGGTTGGATTTGATTGGGGCGAGTAATAAATAGTATATAAATAGCATTGAAGTTTTTATTTTAATTTCTCTCTAAAACTATCTAGGATTTTTTGTTGCCTTTCTATATAATCTTTTGAATCTTTTAAACACTTTTCAATAGGAAATCTTTCATCCCAATTTTTATTTGCTTTCTTCTGGATAATTTCATCCAAATTAATTCCTTGAGCATTTGCAATTTTCACAAGAAAAATTATCGCATCAGCAAGTTCTTTTCCAAATTCTTCATCATTAACTTCTCTTGATAGATCTCTAGTTTTGTATCCATCTCTAAATAAAATATGCCTCCCAATTTCTCCCATCTCTTCAATTAAATGTGTAAATGTTTGGGATAAAAAAGAAACATCCCATCCTCTGTCCTTATCTGCTTTTTTTATTTTTTCTTGAAGTTCTTTTATATCCATTTTTATCTGTGTGCTATGCCATAGACATCTAATTTTCTTAAAATTTCTATTTCTTCGTTTGTAAAATCTTCTAATCTCTTTATGTTTCTTTCCATATTTATCTCAAATCCTGCACCATTTTTAACCTTTTCGGGTTCTGTCTCACTCACTAAACTAAGAGTATGCACTCCGTTCTCTTCAATTTTAAAAACACCATAATTGGTAATGAGATTAATTTCTTTATCCGGTCTAGTTTGTAATCCTGGTGAGGTAATATAACTTACTTTATCTACTAATCGCCTCGGTTCATGAAACATAAAGATATATTCCTTTCTGCTTAAGGAAGCAAAATCACAGGCTCCCCCACTTCCAGGCAATCTTTTTATTGTACCGTAATCATTTATCAGCGTGGAGTTTACATTTCCTCTTCTATCAACCTGCGCCCCGCTCAATCCAACTACGTCAACTTTTCCTCTTTCCAACATAGCAAATGCATCTGGTAAATCTAAAGGGAATTGCGCACTTGAATAATTGATAATATCTGAAACAGAATGGGGCAGTCTTTCTGGACTTGAATAAATTGCTCCGGACTCAAAGCATATTTTAAGATCTGGATTGTACAATCTTTTTGCAAGAATAGATGACAAAACAGGAAATCCATGCCCAGCGAAAAAATATTGTTCTCCAGCTAGCTGTCTTGCTCCTATTATACTAATTTTTTCTCCTTCTTTCAATTGCATTTCTTATTACCTCCTTGCAATATCTTAAATCTCTTTCCCTCGAGCCTTGCCCATATAATTCCATTGCAATAGGATCTACATCATTTTGTGGATATAAAGATGTAGGCGCAGAACCTCCAGGCGAATGAATTACGCCAGCAACATATAATCCCGAAATGGTTGGATTCTCTACTTTATCCACAATTTTTTCGACACTAACATAAGTTTTTCTGGAAGATCTTGCGAGAAATTCGTCAACTTTCGTTGCTGGAGGGCTAGCGATCCATATATTTCCTTCTTTGTCTGCTTCTTGAGCATGAATTAAAGCTATATCTGGATTATATGCTCTAATTGCCGAAATTTTTTCACTAGTAAATTCCGATTGTATTATTTTAACTAAGGGATTGTTTTTTGCCATTTCTGAATGGAGCATTGTTTTAGAAGGTAAATATTCAATTCCTAATGCTCCTGCCTGTAATGAAAGAATAGTTGCATATGTGCTCATCTCAACTGGCTCTGCTCTTCCTTTTTCTACTCCATCTCTGAAAAAATAACATTGCCCAAAATTTTCTAACCCTGTATAAGAACTAATAATTCTTTTAGCTTGCTCAGAACCAATCAAAATATCTGCTTCTAAAGCCAGAGAAATTCCAAACAATTCTAAATTTTTTACTTGTTCCTCTTCCGATAATCTTAATATTAAAGACAATGGCTTTCTATGCAAATCAAAGCCACCGATTCCGACTTTTGAACTTTCTTTTACTTGCTCTGCAAATTTATCGAGAGAGATTATTTTGTTCATTTTAGAAATTTTGAAGCAACTATTTCATCAACCCCTGGAGAGTAAGGCTCCCTTATTCTTGCTTCAGGTAAGTATCCATGTTTAGCAAAAAATAATTGCGAAATTATAGAGCAAGAAGGGAAGTGATGATATAATCTTCTAATGTTTAGACTTTTTGCGTGAGTTTCAATATTTTCTATTAAGGCGCTTCCAACGCCTACGGACTGATAATGTGGTGAGACTAAAAATGGGCTTAACTTGGCCGAGCCCCCTCTTTTTGGAGCAAATAGCCCGACGCCTACGACTTGATCATTAACCTTTGCAACATGCATTATTCTAGGTTTTATTGAATATTCAAGACCCCCTTTCGCAAATCTTTCATGAGCAGAAGCCATTCTATCTATAAAATCTTCATTTATATCTCCATAAAATTCTGACATCATATCAAGGGCTATTTGCCTGACTCCAGGTAAATCTTCTTCTTGAAATTCAGAGACTATAAGGCCTAATTTCTTGACCTCCGGCTTTCTTGGAGGAGCGATAGTTTGGGCAGGTGCTCCTCGCTTAAACATCCTCCCAATTATAATTTCTGGCACACCTTGCTTATAAGGTTCTCTTAGTGAGCCTTCAATCTCAAAACCCCCTTTAAGTAAATCATATTTTATCGTAGAATAATCAATAAATGCATCTGTTCCATAAACTTTTCTTGCACCGCTCATCTCAAGTTGCTTCATAGCAAATTGATAAAGTTGAGATCCAATGCCTTTGCCTCTAGTAGAAGGATTAACGATTAATGCTTTAATTTTGCTTGAGCCGCCCCTCTTTTTAACTAATGAAACAAATCCTTGCATTTGGCTACCTTCTTCTCCAACCCACAGCTCAAAATCTTTGCTATATAAACCATAAGGCTCTCCAGATCTATTTGCTTCAATCATTCCCTTTCCAAAAGAATCATCTATTTGATCATAATTGATGCCAATAGAGGCATTACACATTTCTATAAATTCTTTCGATGAATGTCTATTTTCATCAAATCTATGCATTTCCATAATTTCTAAGATATTTACCGATTTATATAATTTTCCATTGTAGTAACTTTATAGTGATTCTAGTAAAGATAGTAAATCCGTCGAAGCCTTGCAATAACTCATCGGAGGCCTAAAGAAAGGAATCTTATCAATAGAAACCGGAGGGTCGTAGGTTCTTGGATTGCTTACTCTGAATGCTATTGGAAAATTTCCCGATTCTAAATAAGAGATAACTTCCTCTTTTTTGTAACAAATGTCCTCTTTTGTTTTTTCCCATAACTCATGAGAGGTTCCAGTTAAAATGCCTCCAACAATAAACTCTCCAATTAATTCGCTATCCGGAGCAACAGCATATAGGATTATCTTATCCCCTACGCTAATCTTACTTTTTCTTCTTCGATATTCCCATAAAGATTTTAATTCAAGCAAATTCATACCATACTCTTTTTTTATGCTCATTACATACACTGCCATAATTATCTCAAGAACTTCTCCTCTTAAAAATTTATTCTTTAAGTGACGTTTACTTTACAGCTCACTCATAAGTTAGTTTTAAATATCGTCTAATTTTATAAGAACTATCCCCTCGTGGCTTAATGGCTAAAGCGTCTGGCTGTAGACTAATAGTCTAGCGCGGACATTCCCGCAGAAGATTAACATCTTCAGGGACAGGATGAAGCGCGATTAGCAACCATTGGCATTCAGGTTAGGAAGGCGAAGGCCGACAGAACCCGGAAGATTCCCAGTTCGATTCTGGGCGGGGGGATTTTATTTTTAATTAGTTATTAATCTTAGAAATCTTAGACTGCAACACCAAGTAGTCTGCTGTTTGATGGCAGCAGCAAGGTTGTTTTTCTTTCATGAACTGAATGCAGGCAAAGTGCGTCCCCGCATATTCTGGCTATGCCATTATCATCAAGTTCAAATGAATATTCTTGACAAGCAGATTTTGTTCTAGTTAATTTGTAATTTCTAGATGTTAGTGTTGGTTTATATTTAATTGTCAGATTTCTTTTAGATAGTTCTATACTCTCTATTTCTCCGCTGAAGAAATTTGACCAGTCATCAAGGAGCCTTATTCTAATCTGACCGCCAACATATTTTTGCAATGTTTCCGGAGTGAGTATTAATTCATCTCTCATTTGCGTGTTAGGTTTTTGGACCTTCTCTTGAAATAGGAGAATGTTTCGTCAAACACTGAATTATAAACTGCAATCAGCTTATAATCAATATTTTTGTTAGCAATTATAATTTCCTGAATTGAAGGACCATTCTCGTTCCAAGCTTGAATAAGTTCTTTTCTGATCTTAGGTGGAATACTTCTTCTTTTTATCTGAGTCCATTTTATTGGGGCAGATTTATATCTTGCAATGCGCTTTTTTGAAGAGAAGAACTTTTTTATGAACCTCAATATTCCCATACTATTTACTTGGAATTGAATATTTATAATCCTTCCCAATTACTAGCTAGTTTAAATATCTAAATGATCATGTTTTATTATGAGAGTAAGATATAGTTTTTCATCAAGGCATACCAGAACAATAGCACTTACTAATAGGCATCACAGACCCATTCCTACGCTTATCAAAGAGATTATCAGGATTTCTGATATCGTTCTTGAAGTTCTTGATGCAAGATTCATTGATGAAACAAGAAATAAGGAGCTTGAAGATATGATTCTTGGGCTTGGGAAAAAGATAATTTTTGTTTTAAATAAAGCAGACCTGATTGATGTTGTTGAACTTAAGAAGAACATCGACTTAGAAGGATTAAAACCGTATGTTCTTGTATCCTGCAAGACAAAAGCAGGCATAAGAGAGCTTAGAACAAGAATAAAGATAGAGTCTAAGAAGATAAAACAAGAGAAAAGCAGACATATAGGAATAATTGGCTATCCAAATACAGGAAAAAGCTCGATTATTAATGTGCTTGCAGGAGGGGGAAGAGCGAGAACGGCTGCTGCGGCAGGATTTACAAAAGGAATGCAAAAGATAAGGCTTGCAAAAGGAATTTTATTGCTTGATAGCCCTGGAGTTATGCCAGAAAAAGAAGCCCCAGCACATAAAACAAAGGATGCGCAAAAACTATCAATTATAGGAGTTAAAACTTTTGACAGGGCAAAAAATCCAGAATTTGTTGTTTTTGAGCTAATGAAAAAAAATTCTGGCGTTTTTGAAAAGTTTTATAAAATTAATGCTAATAGGGACAGCGAGAGATTAATTGAAGAGTTTGGTAGAAAAAACAAACTATTGAAGAAGGGCGGGGAAGTTGACATTGACAGGGCTGCAAGGAGAATCTTAAAAGACTGGCAGTTTGGGAAGATTAAAATTTAACATCTTAACTGGCAAAATCTTTAAATATCTCTTTACACTGTTCTGGTTGTGTACAGGCTGGTTCTAGCAAGGTTTAAAAAGGAAATCTGTCTGTTCAAAAATAATTAAATAACATAAACAAATATGGCAAACAAAAAGCTTGAAGAAGAGAAAAAGAACGAAGAGGAAGCTGAAGAAGAGAACGAAGAGACCCTTGAAGACCTCGACTCTGACGAAGAAGACGAGGACGAAGAGGAAACTGAAGAAGCAACAGCTTACTAAAGCCCTTCCCTTATTCCTGGCAACTGCCCGTTTTATTTTTAATTGTTATTAGCCAAAATAGGTTGTATAAATTCAACTTTGTTGAACTTTATCACATATAACCTTAAAAAGAATGTGCTTTCTCTGATTATTTATGAACGAGAAACAGCCAGTTTATATTCTTCCTGAAAATGTCTCAAGAATACTTGGAAGAGATGCACAAAGAAACAACATTCTTGCTGCGAAGGTTGTTGCGGATATTGTAAAAACTACACTTGGACCAAGAGGAATGGACAAGATGCTTGTTGATGCAACTGGGAACATAACTGTAACAAATGATGGGGTGACAATTCTTGAAGAAATGGAGATAGACCATCCTGCTGCAAAGATGATGGTTGAGATTGCAAAGACGCAGGAAAGTGAAGTTGGCGATGGAACAACAACTGCTGCAATGCTTGGGGGAGAGCTTCTGCAAAAAGCAGAGAGCCTTCTTGACAGAAAGATTCATCCAACAGTTATTGTAAAGGGATATAGACTTGCTGCGGAAAAAGCAATTGAAATTCTAAATGAGATTGCCTTGCCTGTTGAGAACAAACAAATTTTGAAGCAGATTGCAATGACTGCAATGACTGGAAAAGGAGCAGAGGGTCACAAAGAAAAGCTAGCAGACATTATTGTAGGGGCAATAGAACAAATAGCGCAGGGAAGGGAAGTTAACCTTGAGAATATAAAAATTCAGAAGATAAAAGGGAACGGGGCAGGAGACAGCGAGCTAATCTCCGGGATAGTAATAGACCAAGAGAGAGCAAATGCAGCAATGCCTTCAAAGATAGAAGATGCAAAGGTTTTGCTTATAGATGCTGCTCTTGAACTAAGGAATCCGGAGACAGAGGCAAAAATCTCTGTTTCAACTCCTGAGCAACTTGAGAGCTTTGTCATCTCTGAAGAAAAAAGACTAAAAGAGATGACTGATAATATAATAAGTTCTGGAGCAAATGTTATATTCTGCCAAAAAGGAATAGATGATGTTGCCCAATATTATCTTGCTAAAGCAGGAGTCCTTGCTGTGAGAAGGGTTCCAAGAAATGACCTTGAAAAAATTGCAAGAGCAACTTCAGGAACAATTGTTTCCAATCTTGAAGATATATCAATAGAACAATTTGGAAGCGCAGAACTTGTTGAAGAGACAAGGAGCGGAGATGAATCTATGATTTATATAAGAGGATGCAAAAATCCACTAGCTGTAACAATTGTAATAAGAGGAGGAACAACTCATTTTATTTGCGAACTTGAGAGGGCAATAAAAGATGGTTTGGGAGATGTAGCCTCTTCAATCAGGAGCGGGAAAATTGTTGCAGGTGGCGGAGCTGTTGAGATGGAATTGTCAAAAAGACTTAGAATGTTTGCAAAGACTATTGGTGGAAGAGAGCAGCTGGCCATTGAAGTGTTTGCAAATGCGCTTGAATCTATACCCGAAGCACTTGCAGAAAATGCCGGAATGGATGCAATTGATGTTCTTACAGAGCTTAGAAAATTACATGAAGCTGGAAAGGTAAATCACGGGCTTAATTTGCTTAATGATAATATAGAAGATAGTTCTATAGCCGGGATAATTGAGCCATTGAAAGTAAAAACACAGGCAATTTCATCTGCAAGCGAATTTGCAATGATGATTCTTAGAATTGATGATATTCTAGTAAGCAAGTCTGACAAATCCGGAAAAATGAACATGTCTAATCCTTATGCTGGAATGGATTAATTATTATAAAACTTTATAAAACACCTTTATCTCTCAAAATATATGCGCTCTTAGTTTAGTGGTAGAACGACTGGTTGCCAATCAGTAGATGGGGGTCCGATTCCCCCAGAGCGCACTGGCCCATTAGGCTAACGGTAGACCGGGTCGTTTACACCGACCATGCCGAGGTTCAATTCCTCGATGGGCCATTCTTAAATAAAATCGCTGATTATATGCCTTATCTCTATATAAATTAACCAAAGAACTAGGATTGCAGCATCAATGGAAGGTATTGCTAAATCTCTCAATATTTGCGGAGATAAAATCTTTCTATAAAGAAAGATTTTTAAGTGTCCATTAATGATATCTTTACAAGATGGAAAAAATAATTACATCGGTAGATAAGGTTGTGGAAGAGTTATTTAGGCGAAGCCCTGAAAACGAGAGATGTCCACATATAAGAAAAGATTATCTTGGGGCGTATTGCTCAAAAAACCTTAAAGAAGGAGAAAATATAGATAAAGAAAGAAGATACGTTTGCAGTGCATGTCCATTAGATATATGGTGTCTTAATAAAGAAAAATATTCAGATTGCATGTTTTATCAGGGAGAACAGTTTATACAAGTTAGGTTAGTTTAAATCTAATTAGATTTAAATACAGGCTCTTTTTAATAAATTTATGAGCGAGAAAAAGCCGAAGAACCTTGTTGAACAAGGAAACATGACTCCGAAAAAATACGATGAGAACGGCAAAGTAGCAAATCCTGTTCTGGCTTCTGAACAACAGACAAAACAACAGGCAGAGATTGAGAAGATAAAAGCCAAACTAGAGAGTTTTAAGAAGGAGATTCTAAAGAAATACAAGTTTACTATGGCAATAGGACTTTTGCCAATGGGTTCTTCTCCATTATTTGAGGAAGATGAAGGGCTGCCTAAAGAAGTTATTGATACAAAGCCTTTGCACATTTTAATGCTTATACCTGAAGAAAAATATAATGAGATTCCAAAAATAAAGCCAGAAGTAATAAAAATTGTTAAAGAATTAAAGGAAAATCTCTGGGTTCATATTAAAACACCAGTTGATTTGTGGAATTACGGGCTGGACAGCAAGTTTGAATTTATTGATGCAGTGTCTGCATGCCTGCCAGTTTATGATAACGGTTTTCTGGGAGCTCTTCGTGTAGCAAATATCCATAAATCGCTTCTGCTTAGAAAATTTGAGAAATATGTTACATCTTATGTTATTGCTGGAAGCCTTGTCCGTGGAACTGCTGGCAAAGATTCAGATGTAGATGTTTTTGTTGTTATTGATGATACTGATGTAAAAAGAATGTCGAGTGCAGAGCTTCTTGATAAGTTAAGAGGCATATGCTATGATTATATCAGGGAAGCAACTGCGCTTGCGGGTGTTAAAAACATTCTTAATTTACAAGTGTATTTATTGACTGACTTCTGGCAAAGCGTGAAAGATGCACATCCCGTAATGTTCACATTCATAAGAGACGGAATTCCATTTTATGACAGAGGAACATTCCTTCCATGGAAATTCCTTTTGAAAAGAGGAAAGATAAAGCCAAGCCCTGAAGCAATTGACTTGTATATGAAGCAGGGAGAGCAAACAAAAGAGATTGTAAAGAGAAGGATGCTTGACACAATGATTGATATTTATTATGGAATTATAACTCCAACCCAAGCTATGATGATGCTTGCAGGGGAAGCTCCGCCTGTTCCAAAAGTGGTTGTTGAAGAAGTAAAGAAAACTCTTGTTGAGAGGGATAAAGTCATGTCTCTGACAGATTTGAAAATTCTTGAGAAAGCAGTCAATCTATTCAAGCAGTACGAATATGGGAAATTAAAAGAAATTTCTGGCAAAGAGCTGGATATGTTAATGGAAGAATGGAAGTCTTACAATGGGATGCTCAAAAAGATGAGGGAGAAGATAGAGAAAAAAATACATGAAAAAACAGCTTATGAAGTTTATGCAGATTTGTTCAAGACATTAAAGAGCATATTTGGTGATAAATCTGAAAGTGCTCTATTGAAAGAATTTGAAAGTAAATTAATCAAAAAAGGAAAAGTTGAGCCAAGATTTTCAAAAGTTATCAGGGAAATAGCAAACATAAAGAAAAGAGTCAAGTCAGGAAAAGTTGGATTGAAAGAAGTTGACAGCATGAAGAAAGATGCTATTGAACTCATAAGGAGTCTCGTAGAATATGCACAGAGAGCAGAGCTTGTCTGCACGGAAAAAGGAACTCTAATGCAGGTTATTTATTCTGGGGGAAGAAAAGCAGAGCTTGTCTTGACAGGAAAAGATAATTTTCTTGTTGAAGGCAAGAGCATCAAAAGAATAGCTGGGGATAAACTTGTTGAGGTAAAGAAAGAAGAGCTTGATAAAGCGCTTATGGAAAACAAAGGAAAGCTAAGCACAGTTATTAATGGGGAGCTTTTCCACACTCTTGAAAAAATCCTTGGCAAGTTTGAGGTTGTTATCTAAATAAACAACCTCAAGATTTAATCTGACAAAATAATTTTAAAGTCTATATTGATACTCTTACAATGGAAATAAGACAAACAGGATTAGACGATATAAATAACATTCTTGAATTAGAGAATTTTGTCTGGGGAGAAGATTCAGCAACTTTGGAATCATTTGCAAAGAGAATTTCTTCTTGAGATTTTACCACCATATAAAGTTTTATAAGAGTAAATTTAAAAACACACATTTCTAAGCACGAATATGAAAGGAATAGTTGTTCAGTTCAGAAGAAGTCGCCATAGAATACACGAAAGACATTATCTTTTAGACATTGGACTGGCAAAAAGAGAAGACGCTAAAAAATTGGTCGGAAAAGAAGTTCAATGGAAGAGCCCTGCCGGCAAGATAATAAAAGGAAAAATAAGCGATGCCCACGGAAATAAAGGGCTTGTAAGAGCGATTTTTGAGTCCGGATTACCGGGACAGGCAATAACTACAGAGATAGAGGTTAAATAAAATGGAGAATAGGATTAAAATATCAAAAGAAGAGATAGAAAATATGGGGAGAGAGTGGCCAATAAATCTTGTTGCTAACCTCGATGATGGGGATTCAAAAGGATTTTCTTCTTTCGGCCAAATGGACAGAAATCTTGTTGCGCCTTCTAATCTGTTATACAGAATATTTGTTGCTCCATATAGGGGAAATGTTGGGGGAGGAAGGTAAAATGGTGGCAAGGAATAAAAAAGAAAGTGTGAGGCGCAAGAATGGCGAGAAAGTTTTGAGAGAGGTTGCTATACTATCAAGAAATATTCATTTGCATTTTATTGACAATATTGATAGAGAACCAAAACTTGAAAGAAGAATTTTATACGACTTGCCAAGAAATGGAGAGTACGATTTGTACATTAGATACCTTGGTGACAGGGGACCAGTTAGGGCAAGCGGGCTAAATTATATCGGGCTGGCGAAAAAAATTGTTGAGAATCTTGCTTTTCCATTAAACGAGGCGATGAGAATAATTGTTATGCCTCAGAAGAAGAGAGGAGCTTATTAAAATGGCCATACGAAAAGCAGCATCGTATTCAAAAAAATATGCAAGACCTTTTACAAGAAATTCGAGAAGAAAAAACAAGGCATATATAAAAACAATACCTCATGTAAAAGTCGCCAAATTTAGCATAGGAAATCTAAAGGATTATAGAGAAGGAAAGCACAAGTTTGTGGTGAGACTTGTATCTGAAGAACCAGTACAGATAAGGGATAATGCGCTTGAGGCAGGAAGAATGCATGTCCACAAGATACTTGACAAGAAAATCCCGGGGGAATATTTCTTTGCAGTAAAGGTTCATCCACATCATTTCTTAAGAAATAATAAAACTTCTGGAGTTGCAGGAGCGGATAGATTGTCAACAGGAATGAGCCATTCTTTTGGTATAATAGAAGGAAGAGCGGCTCTTGTTCCTAAGAACAAAGACATATTTTTTATCACATGCAAAGACGAAAAGGAAGCAAGAATAATCAGAGAGGCTGTTGAAAGCGTAAAAGCAAAAATGCCCTGCGCTGCAAAAGTTATGTTTGAGCAGATTAAATGAGTATGAAATATTTTTTTGTTCTCGGAAGAAATCCAGAGTTATCTAGAGCAGAGGTATTCTCGTATCTAAAAAAGGAAAATATCTCTTTAAATTATAGTTTTTTTAGAGTTAATGGTTTGCTGGTTGAAATTGAGAGAGAGATTAATCTGAAAAATGTTATCAATGAACTTGGCGGGACAATTGCTGTTGGAAGGGTTTTGTTCTCTGGGAAGATAAGGGATTTATTAAAGCAAATAAAAGAAAAACCAGTTTATTTTGGAAGGGAAAATAAAGTTGTTTATTCTCTATTAAATTTTGCTTCTGATGAAAATCTCTCAATGGTTCTTGAAGCGATGAGAGGGAATTTTAGGAATGAAGGATTAAAGGCAAGATATAAGGGTGTTAGCGGAACAATAAAACTGCAGGATGGAGAGATCTCTCGGGGAAGCCCTGAAAAAATTATGCTTCGCGACATGAATTATTTCTTGTTTTCTGATGAAAAAAGAGGAAATTTTAGTTTCGGGTTCCTTGAAGAGAGCTATGACAGTGCTGAAGCTGAAAAAAGAGATATGAAAAAACCATACAGAAGAGAGAGCCTTGCAATATCTCCAAGACTTGCAAGAATTCTAATTAATCTCTCGCAAACAAAGAAAAATGAGATTCTGCTCGACCCATTCTGCGGAATTGGTGTTATTTTGGGAGAGGCTTTGCTTAAAGGAATTAACACAATTGGAGTTGACATAGATAAAAGCGCGACTGAAAATGCAAGAAAAAATATGGATTGGTTCAGGGAGAAGTATAAAATAGATGCAAGGCCAATTATTATAAATAAAGACTCTATAAATGTAAGAATAGATAAGGCAGACGGAATTGCAACAGAACCATTTCTTGGAGAATTAATGACAAAGATGCCAAGCAAAGAAAAAGCAATGCAGATTATTTTTGAATTTGAGCATTTAATAATTGGGGTTTTAAATAATGTTAAGAAAGGAATGAAGAAAAATGCAAAATTGGCTTTTAGTTCTCCTTTGATAAAATCCCAAGAAGGCAGAATTTCGTGCAATATAAATAGAATATGCGAGGAAACCGGTCTCGGTATCTATAATCTCTCGGATGTTAATTTTCCTATAAGAGAATTCCGCCCAGATCAGATTGTAGGAAGAAATATATTCGTGCTTGAAGTTGTATAATTGCATTGATTAAAGCAATCTTTATTAACTATGGTTGTTGATTATTAAAATGGGTGGAAAAGAGGGAAATAAGAAAGAGACAACTGGAAAATTTGTAAGATGGTTTTCTGAACTAAGCAATAAAGACGTTGCAATTGCAGGAGGAAAAGGGGCTTCGCTTGCAGAGATGTACAATACAAAATTTCCAATCCCTCCAGGATTTATAATTACTGCCCAATCTTATTCATATTTTATGGAGAACTCTGGATTGCTTGAAGAAATAAAAGACAAACTTTCTGGAATTGATATTGAAGATACAGAAAATCTTGAAAATGTGTCCAATGATATAAGGGAGATTATCTCAAAAGCAGAAATGCCATTGGAAATGGAAAGTGAGATTATTGATGCTTACGATGTCCTCGATGTCAACAAAGCTGCACTTGCTGGAGCAACACAAACAGTACTTGGAATATTAAACCGCTCGAGAGAGCCGCCTTTTGTTGCTGTAAGGAGCTCTGCAACAACAGAAGATTTAGCTGACGCAAGTTTTGCAGGGCAGCAAGAGAGTTTTATTAATGTGAAGGGAAAGTATGCACTTATAGAAAAAGTAAAGGAATGTTTTGCATCTTTATTTACTGCAAGAGCCATTTATTACAGGGAAAAGAAGGGATTTGGGCAGGAAAAAGCACAGCTTGCGGTTGTTGTGCAAAAAATGGTAGATGCGGATAAATCAGGAGTAATTTTCTCTAGGAATCCAATAACAATGGAAGATACAATAATGATAGAAGCTGTCTGGGGACTTGGAGAGGGAATCGTTTCTGGAAGAATAAAGCCAGATAATTATATTATTGACGGAAATGTTGAGAATTTCAAAGTTTTAGAGACAAAGATTGCAGAGAAGAAAGTTGCAATTGTAAGAGACTCTTCAGGAGAAAACAAAGTCGTTAAACTTACAAAAGAGAGAGCGAACCAGCAGGTTTTATCTAATTATGAACTGAAAATATATTCTATATATGCAAAGCAACTTGAAGAACATTACAAGAAGCCGCAGGATATTGAATTTGCTATCTCTGGAAGGGATTTTTATATTGTGCAGTCGAGGCCAATAACAACTCTAAGCGAGAAAAAGAAAGCAAACAGAGAACTTGGCGGAGAAGTTATATTGTCTGGGCTTGGTGCTTCTCCTGGAATAAACTCTGGAAAAGTAAAAATTGTTTATTCTCTTGATGACCTAAAGAAGATTCAGAAAGGAGATGTTCTTGTCACAAAAATGACAAATCCTGACATGGTTGTGACAATGCAGAGAGCTGCTGCAATAGTAACTGATGAAGGGGGTATTACTTCACATGCAAGTATTGTTTCAAGAGAGATGGGTATTCCTGCTGTTGTAGGAACTGGGAACGCTACAAAATCTCTTAAAGATGAAGAAATTGTAACCGTAGATGGAGACAGCGGAAAGGTTTATGCAGGGCAGGGAGAGACAAAAATCTCCAAAGTTGAGCCGATTGTTCAAACAAAGACAAAAATAAAAGTAATTGTTGATTTGCCAGATTTTGCAGAGAGAGCTACTCTTTCTGGTGCAAAAGAGGTTGGGCTTACAAGAATTGAAGGAATAATTGCTGAATCTGGAAAGCATCCTCTTTATTTTGTCAAGAATAAAGCAATGAAAGAGTATGAAGAGTTAATTTATAATGGAATCAGAAAAATTGCAGAGCATTTTGAAGGAGCGTGGATAAGAAGCTCTGACATAAGAAGCGACGAATACAGGAATCTTGAAGGAGCGCCAAAAATTGTTGAAGGAAATCCGATGCTTGGAGATCACGGAATAAGATTTGGTCTTGAGCACAAAGAAATTTTAAGGGCAGAGATAGAAGCAATAGTAAAAGTAGCAAAAGATTTTCCAGACAAGAAGATAGGGTTAATGATGCCTCAGATTATCAGCGTTACCGAGCTTAAAGAAACCAAAAAGATAGCATCTGAAGTTGGCTATCCTGATAATTTCCTTATTGGGATAATGGTAGAAACTCCTGCAGCTGTCCAGATAATAAATGACTTGTGCATTGAGGGAATTTCGTTTATCAGTTTTGGTACAAATGATTTAACACAATATATTCTTGCGATAGACAGGAACAATTCTGAAGTGCAGTATATCTATGATGAGATGAATCCTGCAGTATTATCAGCATTGAGTTATGTGATAAGGAGATGCAAAAAGTATGGTGTTGAGACAAGCATATGCGGGCAGTCAGGAAGCAAAGATGATATGGTAAGATTTTTGGTTTCTGAAGGCATATCTTCAATATCTGTAAATGCAGATGCCGCAGAGAGAGTAAGCAAGCTTGTTGCAGAGCTTGAAGCAGGCAAATGGGGCGAGAAGCCAAAAGAAGATGAAAATGAGAAGAGAAAAGAACAAGCAAAGAAAGAGGAAATAAGAAAAGAGGATAATAAAGAAGAGATAGTTGAAGGAGAGGAAGATAAGAATGAAGAGAATAATAGTGATGTTGCTGAAGAGGAAGTAGAAGACGAATATAGCCCTGGAGATAGTAAAAAAGACAACGATATTCCACAATTAAATGACGCCATCCCTATAGATTCAAGCTTATTTGAAGAGAGAGAAAAAGAAGAATTTAATCTTGAGAAAGAGCTGAAAAAGCTATAGATTTAATAGAAAATTGTTACTACCCTTAAGTTACTATATTAAAAAGGTTTAAATAGTATATATTCTTATAGAGATTATGACAAATAGTACTGAAAATCAGGAGAAGTACCAAGCATTTTTTGATGCAATGGATGAGTTAAGCAGGGCTGACAAACTTAACGAGCAGGCTGCAAAAGACCCAAGATCAAAAGTGAAAGACAATGCTATTGATGACCTTGTGAAATATGCTCAAGAACGTGCACTTAAGGATGGTGTTGATAAGCTTCCAAATGACTTCTATAACCAAGATATTCAAAAATATATTGGATTGAGATCAAGCGAGGCAAATGAGAGATCTGCAAATATACTATCCGGTAATCTTGAATCAATTGTTAATGAGATACCTAGTGATAAATTATCAAAACTTGCCGGAAGCAAAGAGATTGCTGAAAGAGTAGAAGGAGAAGATATTTATGTTCTTGGCGCATATAGACAATGGAAATCTTATGAAGGTTTTAAGGAAAAATACGAGAAAGGCGAGCCAATATCTGGAGATGAAGAAAAAATTATAGGCGGACTTCGTGAGATTGCCGCAAGAAGCCTTGGAAATAAACTTGCAGAAAAAGTAAAAAATGAAGGATACAGCAAAGATATACAAAATCAGTCAAGAGCACTTGCATATGCTGCAGTTCAGCATGGTTATGTTTCTGACATCAAAGAGGATGTTTTGTCTGGATTAGAAAAACTTGCTGAAGAGCACAAGAAAAACTATGAGAAGATTGCTTATGAGAAAACTCCTGTTGAGGAAATATTCAGAAAGACTCTCAAGAAAATGGGAAGCGATAAAGATATAAAAGAATTTGAGCTTGCAAGAAACCTCGTATACAAGATAGGTAAAGAAGATGACAAAGAATGAGATGAATGAAAATAGGTATTGCAATGAAGCCCAAGATGAACTTAAGAATGTCTGGGATTTTGCAATAATGCAGTACGAGGGAGGCTTAAACAGAGAAGCAATATATGCAGCTGTAAGAGGAAGCCATCGTTTTAGAAAATTTTCTGGGGCAAAGACAGACTTTTATATGGAAATGAGATCTCATATAGAAAAGGCCATTGATTCTGTTGATTCTAAACTTTGATACAGAGCACAAACTATGACTTTTAAGTCATAGATAATTGCATAGTTTGTCTCTGTCTCTCAAAGTCCAAACAAACCTTGGCTTTTAAGCCAAGGTAAAATACAAGGACTTTTTGATGTGAAAATTAATTTATTTTTTCTCAATCATTTTATTTATCAGGCCCGTCATCTCTGACATAAATTTCTCTGCAATTTCCTGCCATCTGTCTATTTCAGAACCTTTTACCTCTGAAACTTTTCCATGAGAGATATTTTTGTGCATTGCAAACAAATCATTAAACGCTCTTACATAACCTGTAGAAACCATTCCTGTGTCTACAAATGCTTCTTTAAGCATCTCACCTATCTGTTCTGGGCTTGGAGGCATTTTTCCTGCAACAATAAGAGCTGCCTGCGCAGAATCAACCATTGTCCAATAAATTCCCTCTATAGCTCCCATTTCTGCAATCTTGCTTCTTACAAGATGGGTCGGGGCTCTTTGCAATGCTACAAAAGCAGCTTCAGGCGTTGACCTTATTTTTCCTTTTTCAAGAAGGAATTTAAGAGGTGTAAAAAATCCGCCCAAATCTATGAGCGCTTCTCCATATCTCAAAATGTTAAGAACAACAGGATCTCCATGAATTAAATCCTGCCACCATGTTGTAAGTTTAATTGTGTTTATATGCAACTCTTTTCCATAATCTTTCCCAGCTATTAACTTTCCTAATTCTTCCCTGTACCAAGCTATGAGCTCCAAATCCCATTCAACAGAGGCGTCATCTATGATTAAAACTATATCTATATCTGACTTAGTTGTCTGAGTGTTTTTTGCCTGAGAGCCAAAAAGGATTGATGCTTTTAGAAGCCTGTCAAACTTTGCCTGCGCCCTTGATGCAAAATCCAGAGAAATATCTCTTTCACTTACAAGTCTCGTCTCTTTCTTATCACCTTTCTTTCTCATTTTATTATATATTCTAATATGATATTTAAAGATTGCCTTTGCAATAATTATTCCATAGGGCTGCCTGAAAGCCTGCTTCGTCCTGCTATCTGCCCGCCAAGCTCTGTTGGAAGATTTGCAAATCCTGCTCCATACAATGAATGATGTATCTCGGGATTCATTCCATATCCTGAAAAATAGCCTCTTGAGCTCCAATAACTTCCCGCACCTGGAGCATAAATTGGAGAGCCGAATGCTCTAAGTGTCTCTTGCAGTGGAGTTGACTGGAAATGCTGATACCAGTTTCCAACTTCAACAACTTTCTTGATTTTGTCAAAATTCTTACTCTCTTCTTTAAGCCATCTAAAAGTTTCTTTAGGAACATTACCCATTCCCATGGGCAACTCAATGTTTTCAATGCCGAAATTGTCAGATAGATGAATATGCTTTAGCACAGGAGCAATTGCTTTTGCCTCAATTTTTAATTCCTCATCTCCTGCCCCGAATTTTCTAATCTGGTTTATATGTCCAACATCCCAGGTTGCACCAATCAATTTCTCAGCTTCTTCTCTTGCCTGGTCCTTTGAAAGACCGCACTCTTTAACAGCTTTTGCCGCAAATCTATCTCTTGTTTCTTCAATTAATTTCCTTATGTCCCTCCCAGATGTTATAATTGCTTGACCAGCAGGATGATTTTCTAAGCTTATAATTGGAGAGTGCTCTCCAAATTTTTTGTAAGAATCCAGGGCGACATTTGAAAATGTTTCTGCTGACTTGTTAATTGCAAATTCCTTTAATGGTTTAAGCACTTGGGGAATCTGGCTTGTTTCTATAGAACGCAAGACATGAACTCCATCTCTTACTGTTTTTGCAAGTTCTATTAAATTCTCTGGCTTATTAAGCTCGTTTATTCTTGGCTCAATTTTGGCCCTAAATTTATCTAACTTTTCAATATTCTCTTTTGCTTTCTCAGAGTTGCTTAATTCAAAAGTCCTGTAACTCTGGTCAAAAATTTCCTTTAAATTATTATATGCCTGCCTAAGATTAATATCTCCGTAAGATATTGTTTTCATCTGGTCTCTGTAAAAATCCATGACTTCCGGCTTTTCTTTTTCCAAGAATTTCTCAAAAGCTTCTGTCTTTCCAGTCACATAATCTTTATAGCTGTTTATTATATCTTTCTCGTTAATCTTCTTATTTTCTTTGCTTTCTATAAGCTTAATCCCTTTTTCAATTGTTGATTCTCCCAATTCTGCAGCATAATCAAGGTGATGCAATTGGTCATACCAGTTTTTTTCATTAATTTCTGATATTTTATCTTTTATTGAAACTTCTTTTTTGTCTTCGCTCAAAAACAAACCCTCCCTTATCACTTTCCATTAAGCAT
>CAYZSY010000003.1:0-40927 GCA_964481185.1 Candidatus Woesearchaeota archaeon
ATTGCAGCGGCAATAGGAGTCTTTGCAAAATCACAGATTATCAATCTGCCTCTCGGGCTTGCAAGATATCTTATCCACGGCATTCCTGAAATCGCCTCTTATTTCATAGTTGCTCTCGCCGGAGGAATTATATCATCAGCAGCAATTAAGCACCAGTTCAAAACAGAAAAATTCTGGGAGACAATAAAAGACTCTTTTGTTCTTATCATAATAGCACTTGTTGTATTGTTTGCCGCAGCCCTCATGGAAGTTTACATAACTCCCTCTCTGTTCTAAAAGATTTATATGTGAAATTTCGTGAGAAATGAACATTAAAGATTTTAGTAGAAAATCTTTATAAACTACTTCTTATACTTCCCATTAAAGGTCGCTAAGAGAACTTCTCTATGGAGTTGTCAGCAAAACCTTGGTTTTCATCTAAAATGGAAGGCAAAGATAGGATTATAGAAGAGAGAAAGGAGAAGGTTAAGAATTTCTTTAAGTCTAATCCAAATAGGATATTCTGGTTCGTGCTGATATTATTAGTTATTCTCGGAATAATTACAAGGATTCAACCATTGCTTGACCACGGAGGTCGTCCAGGTTTGTGGGACGTAACAACTAACGATTATACTTTGGGCCCAGACTTAGACCCATTCTTATTCTTAAAATATGCAAAAACAATGATCTCAGAAAGTGGTCTTCCAAGCATAGATATTATGAGAAATGTTCCGCTTGGTTTTGATACATCTACAGAATTGCAGATGGTTCCCTATATGATTGTACTTACTTACATATTCAATTAATTTTGCCGGCGCTTTCATGCCAGTAATACTTTTTGCTCTTACAATTATCGCGTTTTTCTTTTTTGTAAGGGAGATATTCACAAGGAAAGATGATAAAGAAAGCAAGCTGAAAGCAAACATCATTGCCTCAATCTCAACACTTTTTATGATTGTTATACCAGGATTTCTCTCAAGAACAGTTGCAGGAATTCCTGAAAAAGAATCTGTCGGATTTTTCTTCATGTTTTTGGCATTTTATCTTTTTGTAAAAGCCTGGAAATCGGAGAATCTAAAAAATGCGCTAATTCTTGGGGCTTTATCAGGCGTTTCAACCGCTTTTATGGGTCTAAGCTGGGGCGGAGTAGTTTATATTTATGCAAGCATTGCCCCCGCATTTCTGGCAGCTATTTTATTGGGCAAAGTAGGAAAAAAGGAAACTCTTGTTTATGTTTCTTGGGTAATCTTCTCTTTTGTTCTGACCCTGCTTTTTACAAACAGGTTTTCTCTTAAGGGATATATAACTTCATTAGATACAGGACTTGTCATAGTCAATCTGATAATACTTGCAGTTCACTTTCTGCTCTGGAATCTAAATTTCAATGAAAAGCTAAAATTAAATAAAATTAATCTTCCAAAGCCAATAATTTCTCTTATAGCATCAATTGTTGTTATAATTGTTTTAGCATCTCTTATTTTGGGCCCTGGATTTATATTTGAAAAATTGAATGCATTAAACCAGATATTAATAGAGCCAATTCAAGGCCGTTGGAGCACAACAGTTGCAGAGAATAGGCAGCCTTACTTCTCGGAGTGGGCCGGCTCTTTTAGCAAATTTATCTTTTGGGGTTTCATAATTGGTTCAGCTTTGTTGTTCAGAAAAGTTCTAGCTGGAATAGATAAAAAAAGAGCATACATCCTTACCGGATTTTACATATTTTTCTTATTTGGGTTGATATTTTCCAGATATGCGCCGCATCCTGCGCTCCTTGACGGAGAAGGATTTCTAAGCAAATTGTTGTATTATGGCTCATTTCTTGCTCTTATAAGCGCATTTGGATACTATTATATAAAAGATTACAAAGAAGGCAAGAGCTCATTCCAGACTATAAATTTCGAATATGTATTTCTTTTTGCACTGTTCGTGCTTACATTATTTACCGCAAGAAGCGCAGTAAGATTAATTATGGTCCTTGTACCAATTGCTCCGATATTTTTAGTTTATCTTCTTGTAGAAATAGGGGATTTGTCAAGAAAAGCAACAGATCAGACAATAAAAATAACATTTTTTATTCTGGCAATAGGCTTGCTTGTTTTCAGCACTTATCAGGCTTATGGATTTTACAAAGAAACAAAATCAATGTCTTATAATTATGTTCCAAACTATTACACAGTTCAATGGCAGAAAGCTATGGAATGGGTGAGAGAGAATACTCCACAAGATGCTGTTTTTGCCCACTGGTGGGACTATGGTTATTGGCTTCAGTCAATAGGTGAGAGAGCTACAGTTACAGATGGAGGAAACATAATTGTCTGGTGGAATTATTTAACAGGAAGATTTGTCTTAACAGGAGATAATCAGAAAGATGCACTTGAATTCTTATACAACCACAATGCTTCTTATCTATTAATTGATTCAACAGATATAGGAAAATACGGGGCATATTCCCAGATAGGAAGCGATGAGAAATTTGACAGGTTATCACAAGGTCCGTTTGCTCTCATCTCAGATGGAAGAGAAATCCAGGAGACAAAAAACGAGACTATAAGAGTTTACAACAGGCCTTCAGGAAATGGACAGGTAGCCATATTTCCATTAGAAGAAGATGTAATATACAAAAACAACGGCTCAAATATATATCTACTAAAAGAGAACACTCAATTATTTGGAATTAAGGTTAGCTATTCTCAAAGCGACAACTCCACACTGTTTAATCAGCCTGAAGCAATCTTTGTTTCTAAACAACAATATACGACAGTCCCAATAAAGTATCTTAAATATAAGGATAAATTTTATGATTATGGCTCTGGAATTGATGCAGCAGTTAATATAATTCAGAGAGTCTCGCAGAACGAGAGAGGAGTTCAGATTGATAATATTGGTGCGCTAATTTATCTTTCTCCAAGAGTCTTCAGGGGAATGATGGGCCAGGTTTATATCTTAGATGACCCTCTCAAGAGATTCTCAAACTTTGCACTTGTTCACTCAGAGCCAAATCTAATTGTAGACTCTTTAAACCAGCAGGGAGCAAATCTTGAAGATTTTGTTTTCTTAAATGACATCCAAGGACCAATTAAAATATGGAAAGTAAATTACAAAGGTGATGAAAAGATAAATCCAGAATACACACAAATGGGAGTTCCGTCTTATATAACCTGGAAGTTCTAAAATGAAAGACCCATTACTAATAATTCCAATAATCTCAAGCTTTCTGATAGTTCTGTTCCTAATGCCAATCTGGCTTAAGAAGGCAAAGCAAATTGGTTTGCTCTGGAAAGATATGAACAAACTTAAACAGAATGAAGTAGCCGGCTCCGGAGGGGTTATGGTGCTACTTGGTTTTGTAATTGCGGTTTTTATTTTTGTTGCATATAGAACTTTTTATTTTAATGACTCTTTACATTTAATAGAAATTATCTCTCTCATAACAGTTATTTTGCTGGCAGCAGGAGTTGGCTTAATTGATGACTTGCTTGGTTGGCAGCATGGAGGATTGTCAAAAAGGTCAAGATTGATAATGATAATTATTTCTTCAATTCCTCTGGTTGCAACAAATGCAGGAAGGCATCTTATGTCAATACCTTTCATTGGAGAGATAAATTTCGGATTATTATACCCTCTAATTTTAATTCCTCTCGGCATCGTCGGCGCTACAACAACCTTTAATTTTCTTGCAGGATTTAATGGGTTAGAAGCAGGACAGGGAATTATCTTGCTTTCGGCACTATCTTTAGTCTCGTACTTAACAGGAAACTCCTGGCTTGCATTAATTAATTTATTTATGGTTTTTGCTTTGCTGGCGTTTTTATTTTATAATTTTGCTCCAGCAAAAGTATTTCCAGGAAATGTCTTGACATACGCAGTAGGGAGTCTTATAGCTATAACTGCAATTCTCGGAAATTTTGAGAAAATAGCTGTTTTCTTTTTTATTCCTTACATTTTAGAGACAATACTTAAGTTAAGGGGCGGATTGGGCAAACATTCATTCGGTAAGCCACAGAAGGATGGCTCTCTTGAGCCATCGTACGATAGAATTTATAGTCTAACACATCTTGCAATATGGAAATTAAAAAAACTAGGCATTAAACCAACAGAGAAGATGGTTGTTTATTCAATCTGGCTCTTTCAAATAATTGTAATTATAATAGGATTTATAATATTTGGTAAAGGCATCTTTTAGATTGACATGATAAAATATATTAAAAATTTAAGACAAAATGAATTAGCAAGAGGTAGTTTGATTTTAATTATTTTTATAGCTATAGGAAATTTGTTAAGCTATATATTTCAATTTTCTATGGCAAGAGTTCTAGGTCCTGTAGATTACGGAATTTTGGCAGTTTTAACAAGTATTATAGCAATATTTGGCATAGCTTCTGTCTCTATTCAAACAGTGATATCTCAAAATACTACCAACTTTAATTCTAAAAAAGAATATGGGAAGATAAAAGGAATGCTAAAGTCTGCTTCAAAAAGCGTCTTTCTGGTTGCAACACTATCTTTCTTATTGTATTTAATAGTTTCAATTTTTATATATAGACCTTTAGGCATACCTTATTCTCTTTTGGCTCTAACAGGTGCTTTCATATTTGGAGCGTTTTTGTATCCTATAACTGCAGGAATTCTGCAAGGTATGAAGAAATTTTCTTCTCTGGGCTTTAATTTTGTAATAAATTGCCTGATAAAGCTTGTTGTAGGGGTTTTGCTAGTAGCTTTTGGTTTTAAAGTCTATGGAGCAGTTATTGGCTTCATATCTGGCACAATCATTGCTTTTCTTCTAGTATTTTTTACACTAAAAGAGATTAAGAATGTAAAAGAAATTGATGGCAAAGTCAGCATATTTTCAAGATATAATTTCTATCCTCTTGTTGCTATGCTTTTGGTTGTTCTGCTCTATAGCCTTGATGTTGTTTTTGCTAAAATCTTTTTCAGCCCAGAGATAGCAGGCAAATACGCAGTTATTTCAATGATAGGAAAGATTATTCTCTTCATAGTTATGTCTGTAGGAAATGTAATGCTTCCAATAAGCACAGAAAAATTTGCGAATGGAGAGAAAACGCGCAGCACTCTTAAAAAAGCATTATTATTGTCTCTCTTAATTTGTTTATTCTTTTTAGCTTTATTCTTTATCTTTCCAGAATTAATTATACAAATTCTCTTTGGCTTTCAATACTCTTCAATGTATAACATTCTCTTTTATGTGGGGGTTGCTTTTAGTTTTATTTCTCTCCTCTCTCTGCTTGTTTTATATGAGATATCGCTTAATAGATTCAGATTTTTCCATCTGCTCTCTCTTATTTTCTTCCTTGCTCTGCAGATAACACTATTTTATTATTCAAATTTAACAATAGACAGCTTTAGCTTTTATTTTATGCTCTCTTCAATTATCGCCTTTATAGGAATTCTGGCAGTTTTTATGCTTTTAAAGTTAAAGAATGGACAAATAATTAACAATAATGTTTAAATTACCTATTTTTCTCGTAGCCAGATGGAAAAACCAAAATTATCAATTATAATGCCGGTGTACAATGCGAGAGATATAAAATCTAATGTAAATGAAGCAATAAACGAGCTTAATAAATTAGGGGTTTCTTATGAGATTATTTTATCTAATGATGGAAGCACCAACTCCTGTTTTGAGGAGGCAAAGAAAATTAAGGACCCACATTTAAAAGTTGTAGGATATGAGAAGAATCAGGGCAAAGGTAATGCAATAAAATATGGCTTTAGGTTTACAAAAGGAGAATACGTCGCTTTTGTTGATAGCGGAAGAGATATCAATCCAAAACAGATAGGGGATTTCATTAAAACTCTGGAAGAAAAGAAGGCAGATATAGTTATCGGGAGCAAGAGGCATAAGGAAAGTAAGGTGCGCTATCCGCTAGCCAGAAGAATTATGAGCAGGGCATATCAATTTCTTAATTATCTCTTGTTTAATTTGAGCCTTACAGATACTCAAGTAGGGATTAAACTATTCAAACACCCTGTATTGAAAGAGATAATGCCAAAAATTGCAATAAAAAGGTTTGCTTTTGATTTGGAGTTGCTTGTTCTGGCAAGAAAATATAAATTTAAGATTGTAGAAGCCCCTGTAACAATAAGATACCAGTTCGGAAGCACCATTAATCTTAAATCGGTGTTCTGGATGCTTTGGGATACAGCAGCAATATTTTATAGAGACAAGATATTGCATTATTACAACTAAAAGATTTTTAAATGTGCATTTCCAGCAAGATGTATGAAATGTGTAATACTATGCGGGGGGCAAGGCACGAGAATGGGAGACCTGACTCAAGAGATGCCCAAACCTCTTCTTAAGATAGGGAATAAACCTATGTTATGCCATCTCATGGACTATTATGCAAAATATGGCGTCACAGAATTTATTGTTTGTTTGGGTTATCTGGGAGACAAAATAAAGGGATATTTTGCTGAAAATCCATCAAAATATAGCATAACATTTGTTGATACTGGAGAGAATACAACAAAGGCAGAAAGATTATTGAAGATTAAAGATTTGCTAGATGAGGATTTTTGTGTTGCATACGGAGACGATCTTTCAGATGTAAACATCAAGGAATTAGTTGAATTTTACAATTCTAAGAATAAAATTGCCATGCTGACTGCAATAAGGCCGCAAAATCCCTTCGGCATTCTCGAGCTAGATGAAGAGACATCTGAAATAAAGGATTTTAAGGAAAAACCACTGATGAACGAATGGATAAATGGGGGTTACTTCATATTTAATAAAAAAATTTTTAATTATTTTGGAGAAGGAGATGAGCTTGAGAAAGAGATATTTGAAAAGCTAGTCAAGGACAAACAGATAGTGGCGTACAAGCATAGAGGATTCTGGAAATCAATGAATAACCTAAAGGATTATAAAGACCTAAATTTAATGTTTGAAAGTGGGAAACTAAAATGATAAACTTCTGGAAAGATAAGAATGTTTTTATCACGGGTGGGGCGGGATTTATAGGCACTTGGATTATAAAAGAATTGGTTGATAAGGGCGCAGAAGTTTATTGTCTTGTGAAAGAGATGCCCAAAGAAAGCAACTTTACAGGACTTGGTCTTGACAAGAAAGTTAGTCTGATTTATGGGGATATTTTAGATATAAACTCTCTTAAACTATTCTTTGAAAAATATAATATAGATAGCGTTTTTCACCTTGCCGCCCAGCCACTTGTCCAGCTTGCACTTAAATCTCCTCTAGAGACTATAGAAACAAATGTAATGGGCACATTAAATGTACTAGAAGCTTGTAGGTTAAATCCAAGAATAAAGAGGATATTAATTGCTTCTACAGATAAAGCTTATGGTTCAAGTGAGAAGTTGCCGTACGATGAAACTTTTCCTTTAAGGGGAGAATATCCTTATGATGTCTCAAAATCATGTGTTGATTTAATCTCTCACGCATATGGAAAAACATATAATATGCCCGTTGCAATAACAAGATGCTCAAACGTTTATGGTGGAGGAGACCTAAATTTTGATAGAATCGTTCCTGAAACAATAAAACACATATTATTTAACGAAAATATTTCAATAAGAAGCAGCGGCAAGTTTAAGCGAGAATTCTTTTATGTTAAAGATGCCGCGCATGCATACGTTGTTTTGGCTGAAAAAATAGAAGAGCTTGGTTTAAAAGGTGAAGCATTTAATTTTGGCACTGACAAACCAGTTGTAATATTGGATCTTGTTAAAAATATCATAGATATATCCGAGAGAAAGGACGTAAAGATAGACATCTTAGATATTGCAAAAGCAGAGATAAAGGACCAATATCTCTCTTCAGAAAAAGCAAGAAAGATTTTGAAATGGGAGCCAAAATATAATCTTGAAGAGGGATTGAAAGAGACATTTAATTGGTATAAAGAATATTTTAAAAAATAGTATGAAATTCTCAATAATCATCCCGCTAAGGAAAGTTAATGATTATATCAGAGAGGCAATGCCCCATTATAAAAATCAGACATTTAAGGATTTTGAGATAATTGTTGTTTCTGAGGCAGATGAAACTGAAAAATTCTTAAATACAAAAATAATTAAGGTTGGGCAAGTGCCCCCATCTGAAAAAAGGAATATTGGAGTCAAAAATGCAAAAGGAGAGATACTTGCCTTCATTGATGATGACGCCTATCCTGACAAAGACTGGTTGAAAAACGCAGCAGAAATATTCAAAGACAAAGAAATATCTGCTTTTGGGGGACCAAGTTTAATTCCGCACAATGCTACTTTCTTTCAGAAAGTTTCAAATAAAGTTTATGAGTTAAGTTCAAGAAAAACGGGAATCAGATATGGCGAGCATAAGGGAAGAAGAGAGATAGACGATTGGCCGACGTGCAACTTTTTTGTTAGAAAAAGCGACTTTAAAAAAACAAAGGGTTTTGATTCAAAATATTGGGGAGGCGAAGACACCCAATTATGCTATTCTCTTGTAAAGCTGGGAAAGAAGATAATGTACGATCCAGAGGTTATAATCTATCATCATCCAAGAAAAACTTTGAAACAGCATTTAAAGCAAACATATTTCTGGGGAGTATGGAGGGGGTTTTTTATGAGAATTCACAGGCAGTCAAGACAGCTAACTTTCTTTATACCGCCAATGTTTGTTTTATGGCTTGTGTTTGGAGTTTTAGTCTCTCTGTTCAGCAGTTATTTTAGATATGTCTATCTTGCTTCTTTGGGCATTTATCTGCTTTATTTATTCATTCTTGGATTTAAATCAAAAAGTATTATGTTATCCTTGCCAGTTGTGCTTGTAACTTTCCTCACGCATCTGGCTTACGGTATTGGCTTTTTTAGAGGGGTGCTTTCCAAAAAATCTGGTCCCATGCAAAAAACTCTGAATCCGTCTGAAGGTTTAAAAATAAAGAAAACATAAAGAAGCATGAAGCTTTCCATTATTCTCCCAACTTATAATAATGAATTGACAATTAGAGAGTGCTTAGACAGCATCTTCATGCAGAATTTTCCAAAAAAAGATTTTGAAGTGCTTTTTATTGACGGCGGAAGCACAGATAAAACCTTGGAAATCGCAAGAAAATATCCAACAAAGCTAATAAACAATCCAAAAAGAAACGAGGAGGCAGCTAGAATTCTTGGTATAAAAATGTCAAAAGGAGAAATTCTGGCTTTTATAGACGCAGATAATGTTCTTGTAGGGAAAGATTGGATTTCAAAGATGCTTATGCCATTCAAAGAAAAAGACATCTCTTTTGCAGATACTCTATATTATTCTTATAGAAAAGATGACAGAATAGGGGTTAAATACCAAGCACTTATTGGTGGAGATGATCCATTGGCAATGTATCTTGGTTTATATTCAAGATGGTGCTATCTAAAAGATGATTGGACAGATTACCCACATAAGGATGAAGATAAAGGAGATTATATTAAATCAAAACTGCTTGACAAGAATAGAGTCCCTCCGATGGGCTCAAACGGTTTTCTTGCTAGAAAAGATATTCTTAAAAGATTTGTTAAAGGCACATTTGTTCACTCAGATGTTATTTATGGGCTGGTCAACAAAGGATACAATTGTTTCGCGAAGGTTAAAACCGGAATAATTCATAATCAGCCAAAATTCTTTCCAAATAAGATAAGAAGGATAAAGAGGAGATTAAATAACGAAGTAAAAATAGAATATAATTATGGAATAAATAAGGGAGATATGATTAAAACTGCAGTTTACATAGCACTAATTCTGCCAGTCTTATTTGATACATGCAGGGGACTTGTAAAAAAACCAAGTCTTGCCTGGTTTTTCCACCCTGTTGCCTGCTTTGGAGAGTTATTTTTGCACGGCTGGTATAACTTAATTTATAAATTTAAATAATTAAGAAATAATCTTCTGCTAAAACTTATATATAACCAGCATTGGCTGCCCTTGTTTGTTGGCATAACCCTGAACTGTGGTCATGTTGTATCTTTGAGGATAGGTATAAACCCATTCAGGAGTGAATACTGGCTCAAATACAGAAACAATCATATAATCTGGCTGGAGTTCAGCTACTTTTGTATTAAATGCTTCCTCTGTTCCAAGTTGACAGCTTTCGTTCAAAGAGACTGCTCCGCTAAGGTCAGTACACGAACTCCAGATGCTGTCATTTGTATGAAAATCATAGCTCTGCCTTTCAGAATAATACTGGTTCTGAACAATTGAGGCAGTTATAATCTTTGCATTTTCTGGCGTGTTTTCTCTTAGCCATTCACCACCCAATTTAATTTCTCTGTAAGAATCTCTTTTATCGTCAATAAGACTGTTTGCATGCGAGATATTTTGATAGATTCCTGCAAGGAGAACTACTGCCACAAATAACAGCGCAATATACAAGCTATACTTTTTTATTGACTTATAAGCAAACATTATGCCTTTTGCGCATAGAATAAATATCATAGGCATCAGCATTAGCAGCCATCTGTCATTTGCTGCCCTGAATATGATAATATAAAAAACTAAATGGATTATTAAAAAGAGAATTATGAAGAAATCATAATTAAATCTTTTATCAGTCTGCCTCCAGAACATATCAAAGCTTATGAAAAAGGAGAACATGGAGATTAGACCTAAAATAATGGTAAAACCAAATATATGATAATAGAAAGGCATGCCTGGAGTCTGTGTTATGGGATCTATAAAAGAAAAAATCATTGGAATTATATTCCATTGAACTGCTTGTTTAACTGAAACTGCTCCTGCTCCAAAATAGAAATTAAACAGATAAAACTTTGTTGCAACAAAATAAACAAGATAAGGAATAAAACACAAAAGACCGACCCCGCCAGCTTTCCAAATTGTTTTATCCTTAAGCAATGCAAGTTTTTTTACAAATAGTAAATAAATTATTATTGAAATTAAAACAAGGGCAAGGGCAAATCTTGTTGAAAAAGCAAGGACGCCAAATACAACTGCAAGATACAAACCATATTTTTTTTCCTTGTTAAGGTAAATGTTAATAAAAAAGTAAAGTGTAAGCATTCCAAAAAAAACAGAAGGTATATCTGTCAAAAGCCTAAAGCTATAGAAAAGGAAAACCCAGTAAGCTGCCATCATTGAGCCAGCAATAAATCCTATCTTCTTGTTGTACATTGCACTTGCAATAAGATAACTAAGCAAAACTATGGCTATACTTGGAATAAAAAGAGTAAAAAATCTTAGAACTATCTCGCTTAGACCAATTTTAAACATGCCTGCCCAAATAATGGGCATTAAGAGTGGTCTCATTCCTGTAAAATGGCTCCACCATTCAGGAGTTGACTGGCCCAAAGCCCATACTTTTGAGATTGCGAGATAATCTCCCTCATCCCACCATATTGGCTGTTCACCCAATTTAAAAAAATAGTAAATAAAAATTATTGTTGTAAAACTCATCAATAGAAGAAAGAGAGCATTATCTTTATTCTTAAGCCAGCTTTTTATCTTTTCTTTTCTGTCTTCAAATTTTTTATCCAAAACTTCATTTTTTTGTTGTCCAATTTTTTCGTTTTCCATTGTCATAAATAGAAAAAATAAGTTTATAAAGGTTTTATATATTTACGACATATGGGCAGAAAAATAATGTTAATAAACCCCGCTTTATCTGGAAGCTTGAGCTCTGGCATATTTACAGTCAAGGTCCCCATGGGGTTGGCTTATATAGCGGCTTATCTGGAAAAAGAAGGATACAAACCAGAAATCTTGGATTGTATGGCTTATTATGAAAATATTAAAAAACTAGATAGTAATAGGCATAGAATAGGTATCAGCGATGAAGAGATAATAAAAAAAATAAAAGATTTCAATCCAGATGTTGTGGGGGTTGCGTGTGCATATACAATTCATGAGGCCGACGCTATACGAACTGCGGAGATAGTTAAAAGACATAGCAAGGCGCTGGTTGTCTGTGGCGGCGCCCATACTTCTGCCAATCCTTCATCTGTTCTAAAAAATAAATGCATAGATATAGCTGTAATCGGCGAGGGAGAAATAACTTTTTTGAACATTGTTAAAAATTTAGAAAACAAAAAGGAGTTATATTCTTTAAAGGGCATTGCTTTTATGGATAATAAGAACATAAAGATAAATCCCTCTGCAGATTATATTAAGGACTTGGATACCATCCCTTTCCCAGCAAGGCATCTTTTGCCTATGAAAAATTATCTGACTCATCCCCAAAATTCTATTGCTAATATGAGGGGACCAACTACTGAGATAATCACGAGCAGGGGTTGCCCATTTCGGTGCATATTTTGCTCAATTTGCACAGTCTGGGGAAGAAAATGGAGGGCAAGAAGCCCAAAAAATGTGGTGGACGAACTGGAATATCTGCACAAAACTTACGGAGTAAAAGAGTTTAGGTTTTTTGACGATAATCTTAGCTGGGATAAGAAGAGAACTATTGATATATGCGATGAAATCATTAAAAGAAAATTAGATATAAAATGGGATACTCCTAACGGTGTCGCAATTGCAACACTTGACGAGGAAGTTCTTTCTAAAATGAAGAAATCAGGGTATTATAAAATTGTTATGGGCATAGAATCTGGAAGTGAAGAAACTTTAAAATTCATGAGAAAACCAGTCTCTTTAAATCAGGCCAGAAAGATAATTAGTATTTGCAATAAACTTGGCATATGGACATGGTCAACTTTTGTTATAGGGTTTCCAGATGAAACTAAGAAGGAAATAGACAAAACTATAGATTTTGCCAAAAAATCTGGATTAAATTTTGCAACATTTTATATTGCCCAACCTTATCCTGGGACAGATATGTACAAGGTTTATGAAAAAGAAGGATTATTAAGAGATGGATTTATTGAAGACAGCAGTGTCACCAACACCAAATACAACACAAAAAATTTTTCTGCTGAAGAGTTAAATAATTTGCAAAAGAGATTATATTCTGATTTCATAAAAAATAGAATGATTTCCTATCTTAATCCGATTGTTTTTTACAGAGAATTTTTTAATAGAATAAGAAGTTTTGAAGACATAAATTATGTAATTAGAATGTTTTTAGCTTTAGTTGGAAAAGAATACAGTCCAATTTATAAGAAATAGGGAGAGAAGCTATTTTGTGCTCTCAACTCTTACCCAGATTTTCTTTAAGTTCTTCCTCATCACATTGATATCCCAGAAAATAAGGGTCCAAAGATATATTCTTGCAAATATCAATGAAATTGTATAAATAAACTCTTTTATTGTCTTGGGATATGCAAGAACCTTGAATATACCCTCACTTTCTTTTGCAAATGAACGCATCCTCTCCTTCTTCTTGACAATATAACCGAGCTGGTTATATCCGCCAGCACTTCTTTTCTTCTGTTTTATCCAATCAGAGAATGTTGAGGGATATTTGACATAAACTTCTGCTTCTGGAGCGTACAGAATTTTATAGCCTTTATCATATATCATGTGAGAGATAACAGCATCTTCAGAGAGGGCCTCATCCGGAATGTTTTTTACGATTCCTCTTCGAATTGCATACAGGTATCCAGAGCAGACAATCATTTTTCCATCTTTTATTCTTTTATCCCTTATGTCGTGGGCTATGTCAGTTAAAAGATGGCTCCAAAAGCCCAGCATTTTATTTCTCGGGCTTAAAGAGCGCGGTCTGCCCGTCACTGCTCCAATTTTTGGATCTTTAAAAATATTAATTATGTAGGGAATAGCATTTTCAGAGATGTGCACATCAGCATCAGTCATAATAATAATATCGCCTTTGGCTTTCTTAAAAACTTGATTTAAAGCAGAAGGTTTTCCTCTTCCTTCATCTTTAAGAATCTTGATTTTCTTGTTTCTCTTAAGATAAACTCTTGCAGCATCCAAGGTCTCTTTGTCAGGAGCAGCAATGATTAATTCGTAACTCCCTTTAATCTTGTTTTTCAAAACTTGCTCTATCGCTTTTCCAATAGTCTTAGATTCTTTATAGCCGGTTATTACAATTGATATCATCTTATTTTGTTAAATAAAGAAATGTAAGATTTAATTAGCTTATCCCATCTATAATTCTTTGCTTCTTTTTCTGCATTTCTCTGAATAGTTTTATCTCCAGCAAGATTATGTTTTATTAAATCTACAAGTTGGCGATAATCTCCAATATTGAATAAGAGTCCATTCTTTCTGTCAGTTATTATCTCCTTTCCCCCATCAGTTTTGCTTGAGATTACAACTTTTCCGCGTGCCATTGCCTCAAGAATGACTTGGGGCATCGCTTCTCTTAAGGAGGGGAGAACAAATATTTTATGTTCGTCTATTAGTTTTATCTTTTTCCTCAAGTCATAAACTGGAGGAGATACGCTCACATTCGTAATCTTATTATTAGCAATTATTCTCTTTAATCTTTCAACATAATTTTTTTCAGAGCTTCCTACAATTGAAAAATTAACTTTTGGCAGAGATTTAGCAGACATAAGGAGAGTCTCTATATTTTTTACAGGCGCAATTCTTCCAAGGAACAAAACATCTTTTCCTTTTGCTGGGTTTGCTCTTTTCTGCTTAAAGAACTCTTCAGGCAAGCCATTTGGTATATAAATTATCTTGTTTTTCTTTACATCAAGTTTCTCAAGGTAAGAAAGTTCCCATTTAGTTATTGCTATTATCTTTGTAAATCTATTCAATTTCGGCTTAACATTGAGATGATTAAAAATAGAGGTTGCAAGATTTAGGGGAAATCTTCTATTTACATTAAATGGGGCATGTGTAACAAGATAACAAGGAATATTTGCTCTTCTGGCAAGTTTTAAGGCTTTGAATGAATGCGGATGAAGGAGATGAGTTATCACAATATCTGGGGAATATTTCTTAAATTCTTTATCAAAATTAAAATAAGTTACATTTTTTGATATAAGCTTATCCATAAAATCCACATTTGCTTTAAATCGTCTAATGGATATTCCTTCAATCTCCTCCTCACATATCGCACAATTTTTGCTTCCCTTCTCTATATCTGATGAAAAAATCGTTACTTCATAACCCAATTTAACAAACTCTTTTGCTTCAGCAAGAACCCTTGTAAAAACTCCATCTATACCTGCGGAAAATGGGCAAATCTCAACTATTTTCATCATATAATATCTTTATTGGGGTTAAAAAGCTTTAACATTCTTTATTAATGCGATATATACATTTAATGATAGGAATGTTTATAACAATATAAATTTAGGGATTTAAATGACAAAAGTGGGACTTATAGGCTGCGGATATTGGGGTAAAAATCATCTCCGAACACTTAGAGATATTGGTGAGGGTATATTGAAAACAGTATGTGACTTAAACAGACCATCCAATTTTCCAACATCAATAAATTTTACTCAAAACTATAACGATCTATTAAACGACTCCGAAATCAACGGGGTTATTTTAGCTACCCCTACAGCCACACATTATAGATTGGCTGAGCAATTTTTATTGCATGGAAAGAATGTTTTGGTGGAGAAACCAATCACTACTAATTCAGCCGAAGCTAAATCTCTTGCAAATTTAGCAGATGAAAGAAGGTTAGTTTTAATGGTTGGAGAAACATTTAGATACAACTCAGCAGTAAGGTTTGCCAAAAATATGGTAGACAAAGGAGAAATAGGCGATCTCAGATATATGGAATCAAGAAGGGTTGGCTTGGGCCCGATAAGAGCAGATGTGAGTGCACTTTGGGATTTAGCAACCCATGATATATATTTAGCAAGTATGTTTGCAAATAAATCACCAGATTGTGTAAGCTATCAGGGTGTTTCTCACAATGGGCACTTAGACGATATAGTCTCTCTAAATTTAAAATTCACAAATCCAGATGTCCTTGCAACAATTTATGTTAATTGGGAGCATCCAGTAAAGGAGAGAAAAATAATCGTTGGCGGTAAAAAAAAGTCGATTCTTATAGATGATGTTCAGCCCTCTGAAAAGATAGTAGTATATGAGAGGGGAGTCGATTATCAACCAAAAGAGGGGGGATTTGGTGAGTTTATTGGCTCAACAAGGGATGGCGAAATCAGAATACCAAAATTAAAAATAAATCAGCCTCTTGAAGAGGAGTTAAGGCATTTTATGAGGTGCATTGCTGGAGAAACTAAATGCGAGAGCGATGGTCTGGTAGGTCTTCAAACAGTGTCGGTCTTAGAAGCAGCAGAGAAATCTAAAGAACTGGATGGTAAAGAGGTAAAGATTCATGAATGAGAGAGAATATTTTGTCGCGCTAACCGCCATCATAAGAGATGTAAAAGTTGGAAAGGAATCAAAAATATGGAATTTTTGCAATATCTATGAATGCGAAATAGGATCAAATACACAAATTGGTTCTTATTCTGAGATAAAAGCGGGCGCAGTAATAGGAGATAATTGCAGATTTCAATCTTATATCTTTATTCCAGAAGGAACAAAAATAGGCAATAACGTTTTCTTAGGGCCCAGGGTTACTTTTCTTAATGATATGCACCCCACTGCTAAGAAAGCCATTGATAAAAAATGGGATCTTGAAGCATGTGTTATAGAAGACGACGTTTCAATTGGCGGATGTGTTACAATTAACCCAGGAGTACGAGTAGGGAGGGGCGCAAGGATAGGGTCTGGGGCGGTTGTCATTAAAGATGTGCCAGAAAATGCAGTAATGGTTGGAAATCCGGCTCGTCAAATAGGATTAACAACAGATGCAAGATATAAGGATTGGATATAAATGAAAGTACCATTCGCAGATTTAACAAGAGATGAGAAAGAGACTTTTATAGAAGGAACAAGCTTAGAACAAAGAATAAAATGGGCAATTTTTAATGTTATAGATAAGAAGGCCTTTATTCTAGGAGAGCACGTTGCGAGTTTTGAAAATTCATTTGCAGAATTTTGTGGCGTAAAATACTGCATAGGTGTTTCAGATGGTCTTTCTGCTTTAGAGCTCTCATTAATAAGCAAGGGGATTGGTTCGGGAGATGAAGTAATAACTGTCGCAAATACATTTAATGCCACTGTTGGAGGAATATTGAAGACCGGGGCAAAACCAGTTCTGGTTGATGCATCAAATTCAGATTTTAACATTGATATTAATAAGATAAACGAGAAGATAAACAAAAATACAAAGGCAATTATCCCAGTTCATTTATATGGTCAGTCCTCAAATATGAACCCTCTCTGGGAATTGGCAGAAAGAAATAATCTTTCAATAATAGAAGATGCTTGTCAGGCACATGGAGCAACCTTTGAGGGCAAGCGAGTCGGAAGTTTAGGGAAAGCAGGCTGTTTTTCTTTTTACCCGGGCAAAAATCTTGGCAGTTATGGGGATGGTGGGGCGGTAGTCACTAATGATAGCGATGTAGCAGATTTTATAAGAAAAACAAGGAATTATGGTCAATCTAAAAAATATTTCCACGATATAAGGCCGGATAATGCAAGATTAGATGCAATACAGGCAGTAGTTCTATCAGAAAAGTTAAAGGTATTAGACAAATGGAATGCTATGCGTTCCGATAATGCCAGAATTTACAGGGATAATTTAAATGAAGTGAACGATATAGAACTGCCCTCTGAAAGAAAATCCGGCGAGCATGTTTATCATTTGTATGTAATAAAATCCGATAAAAGGGATGAGTTGGAAAAATATCTTGAAAGCAGAGGAATTACAACCGGTCTTCACTATCCAGTCCCAATTCATTTACAAAAATGTTTTGCTCACATAGGCTATAAAGAAGGAGATTTTCCAGTTTCTGAACATTTATCAAAAAAAGTACTTACACTTCCTATGTTTCCAACAATGAGAAAAGAAGAAATAACCTACATAACGGATTCTATAAAAGAATTTCTTACTACTTCACAAGAATCTTGACTGACTCGATAAAATAAGCAAAATAGCGTATTGAATAGTAAATTGGAAGGAAGAAGATAAAAGGAATATAAAAGTCGCTTGTAAGGTGGCGTAGCGTTTTGTACATAGAATACAAGGGAAATAAAGGCAACACCAAAACTATATTCCATGGTTTTCTCATTGATCTGCCAACCCACTTACTATGGTCCCAAGTGTCTTCAAATGATGCCGGATTAGTATGGCCTACTAAAAGGTCAGCACCCATAAACTCCGTTCCTTCTGTTAAATATATTGTTTGATCATCAGCATACCCAAGTTCAGAGTTGAATGGTCTCTTAAGTACATATTCTTTATCAATAAGAGAGAATACTTTGCTTAACCCATTTTCATTCAGACTATCTCGTTTATAGAAAAATGCACGAGCCCACCAATTCTTAAGATTATTGCATTTCTCTTCTTTGTGAATAATCCCTATACTTTTACCAGTGCGTAATACTTCAATTCCTTTTTTTATATAATCTTTACTATACACAAGATCAGCACCACAAATCATAACAATTTGCCCTTTTGCCTTTCGAACTCCAAAGTTCCAAGCATTTCCCGGTCCCTTTTGTACTCTTGGAATAGAAAAAGCACGAACCTGTGCATATTGTTTTGCAAACTCTTGTGCAATCTCTAGTGTTCTGTCTTTGGAATTTCCGTTTTCCACAACGAGAATCTCAAGTTTTTTATATTGTTGTGCCAAAAGTGAATTTATACATATTGCAATGTGAGATTCTTCGTTATGAGCGGCAATTACTGCTGAAACGAGCGGACTACCCTTAAACCTTTTTCCCTTTAGTAACGACATAGAGTCTTTATTAGAGATATTTTTAAATATCTTTCTATGCAATCTTAGATACATAAATGTTTATATATGAAACGTCAGGGGTATTTTTATGAAAATTGCGCTGATTAACATGGAAGAAGATTACGGCTGTTTACCTATAGGGATTGCCTATCTTGCCAGTTACGCCAGAAAGTATGGCGGTTTTTCAGATATTCGTATTATTGATCGTGAAAATCGTCTGGAAGCCATTAAAAAATATAAACCCGATTTAATTGGTATAAGTTCAGTTAGTGAGCAATATTTTCGCGCCAATAAACTCGCAGGAGAAATTAAAAAAATAACAAAAGTGCCCTTAATTATCGGCGGAGTTCATATTTCTGCAGTTCCCGAACAATTGCTAAATTCTAATTTTGATTTTGGGGTTATAGGTGAAGGGGAAATTACATTTTTAGAATTATTACAACTTTATCAAGGAGAAAGAAAGTTTTCGCCTTTAGCTTTGCGCAATATTAAAGGAGTTGTATTTCGTAATGATAAGGGGAATCTTGAGGTAACTCCTAGACGAGAATTACTTAGTAATCTTGACAGCGTACCTTTTCCAGCGCTTGATTTACTAAAAATGAAAGAGCAATATCTTGTGCCCGGTTCTGCTGGAGCTCATCTTATTTGTGTTAGGGGGTATTTAATGACTTCTCGTGGATGCCCTTATAATTGTGTTTACTGCGGTTCAAATACTACATGGGGTGGCAGGGGCGTGCGCTGGCATTCAGCAGAGCGCGTTGTAGAAGACATTGAACGTTGGGTGCATTATGGTGCAAATCATTTTGTGGTATATGACGATCTTATGGTGGTTAATCGGGAGCGACTTAAAAAGATAATTGACATGCTGGAAAAAAAGAGATTATTGGAAAAGATTGATTTTGAGCTTTATGGAAGAGCGAACATTACTGATGAGGAATTATGTAAACTTTTAAAACGTATGAGAGTAACTTCTATTGCCTTCGGACTAGAATCTGGAAGCGATCGTATGCTTCGATATCTTAAAGTTAACAGTGTAAATGTGCAGCAAGGCAAAAATGCGGTGGCTCTCTGTCAAAAATACGGGATTAAAGTTGCTGGATTATTTATCATAGGAAGTCCTGGTGAAACCGAAGAGGATCTTCAGCAAACACTGTCCTTTGTGCGTAATCCAAATTTAAATACAGTACAAGTATATCAGGCAACGCCCCTGCCTGGAACCGAACTTTGGCGTCGTGCTATTCGCGATAATATTATTACTAAAGATTTCTATGAACATGATAATCGGGGAAAGGTGCTTGAGCTTAATCCGGAAGCCATTCTAACAAAAGAGATGCCCAAAAATAAGTTCGTAGAATGGCATTTGCTCTTTAAACGCGAAATGAATCATAAAAATTACGAATCTGATAAATTGCAGTTTAACAAAGAATCGCTACGCTTTTTCTTATCTCCCAGATTTTATCTCAAATTATGGAAACGAAAAAGATATTTACCAAGATATATAAGACAAGTCATGCGCATAAAATAGATTTGTATCTTTATATCTTCAAATTTAGTAAAATAGAATACATTTCACCATAATATTTATAAAACTGCGGAGGTGCTATTGCACAATGAATCATAAAAGGAAAATTTTTTTATTTGAGACTTCTGTCGAAGACCAAAATAGGGAGCGTGGAGAGATACGAGAAGGAAATAATACGCCTTTTCCCATAGGCATCCTTTATTTAGATACTATTCTTAGAAACTATGGGTATAATGTACTGACAAAAGATTATACTGCTTGGAGTGAGAAACATTGTCTAAAAGAAATCGAGGTACAAATTAAAAAATTTAAACCTGATATTGTCGGGATAACTGTGATGTCAATGACAAGAGCATCATCATATAAAGCAATGCGTCTTATAAAAAGATTGAGCCCTCAGATAAAGATAATTCTCGGAGGAATACATGCAAGTGTTATGTATAGTCAGCTATTAAAAAATTTTCCTGTGGAAGCAATCTGCATCGGCGAAGCAGATAAGAATATAATTCCTCTAATTAACTCACTTTCAAAAGGAAAGTCCCTAAAGGCAATTCGAGGGATAGCATATAAAGATAAAAATGGGCAGATTGTAAGAACGGCGCTACAAGATCTTGGCAGAGACATTGATGATTTGCCATATCCTAATTACAATGCATATATGAATCCAAACATAAAGAGGGTTTATATGATAAGTTCGCGAGGGTGCCCTAATCGATGTTCATTTTGTTGCCTGCATCTTACTAGTAGGCAAATATGGAGGCAAAGAAGTTATGTAAAAGTGGTAGAAGAAATTGAATATATTACTAAGAAATATCCCTGGGTTGAGGAGATTCAATTTATGGACGATACGATGACATTAGATAATGCGCGCATTATTAATTTATGTAAGGAGATAGTAAAAAGAGGAATTCATCTGCGATTTTATTGTGCTGGAAGAGTTAAACCTGTTTCGAGAGAGATGTTTTATTGGATGGAAAGAGCGGGATTTAAAGAGATTCAGTTTGGTATTGAAACAGGCAGCGATAAGATAATGAAATCAATTAATAAGGGAATTACGAAGCAAGATTGTATTATTGCATTTAAATTGCTCCGGGAGTTTCCAAAAATTAAGGCAGTTAAGTTTATTATTGTGGGTTTACCTGGGGAAACTGAAGGAACAGTAGAAGAGACTATTAATTTTATTAAACAACTCCAAAAATTAAAAAGAATGGACTTTTTTTATGCAGCGCCTCTTTGGATATATCCAGGTACAGACGTATATCAAATAGCAATGGCGAAAGGGCTTATTAATGATTCATACTGGCTTAGCGATAAGCCTTGTCCCCTTTATACGCTTGAGCATTCCGAACAATGGCTTATGAAGATGTCTAACAAAATTGCAATTAAAACGATGCTGGCGCAGGGAAAAATTTACTTTTTAAAACGACTCATTGAGAAAATAAAACAAAACCCCCAATACTACATGGAACGATTTTTGCGCTTAAGAAAGTAATTCTTAATAAATTCTCTGCTTTAGGTTATTTAAGCGCAGCATCAAATATTTCTTTAAGCCGTTTATTTCGTTTTTCCAAAGAAAACTTTGTATTTGAAATTTTTAGACTTTCTGCGCCCATTTTTTCTCTAAGATTCTTATTTTCTATTAAGCGTGCAGCTCTATTATATAATCTATTAACCACAATAGGATCTATAACTTTAAGATGATTAATAAATTTCTTGGATCGTACACCTAGATAAGGAGTTTCTACCGGAGGATAGGGTATTTTTTCTGAGGGTTTTACTAAGAAACCATTTTTTCCGTCGATAATAAATTCAGAAACTCCATGCCGATCAAGTGCAATAATGGGCAATCCAAATGACATCGCCTCAAGTGTGGCCATGAGAAAATAAAAATGGCCCGGGAAGAAAAAGATATCTGCATCTCGATATAATTGTTGTATCCTCGCCATGGGCAGAGTTTCTTCCAAATACTCAATGTTGTTAAGAAGGTATCTCTCTTTTATGTTCTGAGGAACCTTTGCTCTCATAACTAATTTAATATTATCATATCTTTTACTCAGTTTTTTGAACGTTTCCAAGACCTCCAACCCTCCCTTGCTATAAAAATCATCGGGATTATTAATGGAACCCATAAATAGGAAAATAATGCTTTTACTATTCTTTCTTTTTTCTATAATCTTGCTGGGAGGTATTGCAGGTGGAAGAAGCTCAATCTTTTTCAGAATCTCCTTAGAAAAGAAATTTTCAAATTCGCGTCTTACAATTGAAGTGTGAATAATTATCTTCTTACACCATCGAGAAGCAAGTATTTTATTTATTTTTCTCAGGTTTTTTCTAAATAACTTAAGGTCATATCCAGCGAATGAAGTGGGCGTATCTAAAATTTCTACAATCCAAGGTTTTTCCTCTTGAACAAGTTGGCCATGAGAAAAGATTAAATCGGCGTCTTTTGGAGATTTTTCATAAAAAATATTATTTATCAGATTAAAAGAGTTAAACGCTTTTTGATATACTTCTTTATAAAGATAAAGAATTAATTTATTCTTCTTAAGTTTTGATATTATATTTGATTTCTTTTCATTTTGAACTACAATGAATTTATATCCCTTAGGAGGATTCTCAACCAATTTTTTCACATACGTATGCAAACCAACTCCGAAACAATATACTTTCTTCATTTTTGTTTATTTTCTAGATACCAGTCTATGGTTCTTTTCAACCCACTATCTAGATCAACATTAGTTTTAAGTCCGATTTCTTTTTTTGCCCTTGAACTGTCAACAGCTCTTCTCAATCTTCCATCTGGCTTAGATGTGTCCCAAGTAATTTCTCCCCTATAATCAACAACTTTAGACACAGTTTCTGCAAGCTTTTTTATAGTTATTTCATTGCCAGATCCTATATTCAGTGGATCTTTTGAATTATACTTTTCAATTGCTTCAATTAGTGCATTCGCAGCATCTTCAACATAAATAAACTCTCTCTTAGCCTTTCCAGTTCCCCAAAGAGTTACACTCTTGTTCCCATTTGTCTTGGCTTCCTGAAATTTCTTGATCATAGACGGAATTACATGCGAATTACCGTCAAAGTGGTCTCTTGGACCATACAAGCTTGTAAATATCAGATAAATAGAATTAAGGCCATATTCTTTTCTATATACTTCTGCCTGTGCAGCCAGCATCCTGCTGGAAAGCCCGTATGGGGCCTCTATATCATTTGGCTGGCCATTCCATAAATCACACTCTTTGTATGGGATTTCAGCACTTTCCGGGTAGGCTAAAGTAGTTCCAGCGATGACAACTTTTTCAATATTTTTATCTTTTGCAACATTTAAAAGTTGCATTCCCATCATAAGATTATCAAAAAATACTTCGGCGGGGTGTTCCTTATAGTATGCCATTCCCCCAGAGACAGTAGCGAGATGAATGACAATCTCGGGTTTAAATTGGTTAAATACCTTTTCAATATCTTCTCTTTTTCTTAAATCATAATCTTTTCTTCTTGGGACGAATATGTTTTCTTTCTTAACTCCTCTTTTGGAAAGCGTATCAACAATCCAGGATCCAAAAAATCCTGCTCCCCCGGTAACTAAAATCCTTTTATTTTCAATCATTTTTGCACGCTTTTCTTGAATTTTCTTGGTTGTTCATCAATAAAATACTTCTCTTTGCATATTATTAATGTTTCTTCTCTTAATTTTTCCATTGAACAAAAGCTTACAATAATCTTTATAAATGCATCTTCTGAGATGATTGTAAGATGGCTCAAAAAGTAGCGCTAATAACAGGAATAGGCGGTCAAGATGGATCTTATTTGGCAGAATTTCTTTTGGAGAAAGGATACAAAGTAAGAGGCATAATTAGAAGGGCAAGTCTTCCAAATACAAAAAGAATAGAGCATCTTGTAATGAAATACGGCACTTCAGATGATAAAAACTCTTCATTTTTAGTTAAATACGCAGACCTCACAGATACTTCTTCAATAAAGGCAATTATTGAGGATTTTCAACCGGATGAAATTTATCATATTGGTGCACAAAGCCACGTCGGTATAAGCTTTAATAATGCAGAATCAACAATTAATATAAACACTCTTGGCACACTAAGAATTCTAGAGACTCTCAGACAAATGAAATCAAAATGCAAATTTTATCAGGCCTCTTCTTCAGAAATGTTTGGAATCTCTCCTCCTCCGCAGAATGAATCTACACCAATGATTCCTCAAAGCCCCTATGGAATATCAAAGCTCGCAGCATACCATTTAACAAGATTGTATAGAAATGCATACGGGCTTTTTGCTTCTAATGGAATTCTCTTCAATCACGAGTCTCCAAGAAGAGGATATAATTTTGTTACGAGAAAGATAACAAAAGAGCTTGCAAAGATTGTTGTTGGTGAAAGTGATAAAATTGTCTTGGGCAACCTTGATGCGAAAAGAGACTGGGGTTTCTCAAAAGAATATATTGAAGCAATGTGGGCAATCCTCCAGCAGCCAACGCCTGATGATTTTGTAATTGCAACAGAAGAAACGCATACAATAGAGGACTTTGTAAAAGAAGCTTTCTCTCTGGTTGGTCTGAATTATGAGAACCATTTAATAACAAGCAATCAGTTTAAGAGGCCAGCAGAAGTGCCTGCTCTTTTAGGAGATTCCTCAAAAGCAAAAAGAATTTTGGGTTGGAATCCAAAAGTAAAATTCAAGGAGATTGCATTTATGATGGTTGAATCTGATCTTAAAGAAAAGTTGGAGGAATCTGGATTAATTCCCATAGAGCCAAATGTTGTAAGACCAGAAGGATATTATATAGAAAAGGCGAAGGAAATTCTTGCGAAAAGAAAGCAGAACCTTTAAATTTATTTTGTTTCTTGGATTATTGAAGGGCTTACTCTGATCGTGTCAGATTCGTAATCTTTCCCTCCGCGTAGTCCACTAGTAAAAGTTATGAATACAGTTTCAGGTTCAAGAATCTTTAGAGCATGGATTTCATTAGGGGGCGTCGATATAATCTCCCAATTTTTTTGTAATTCGCATTTTGCCGGCTCATTAGAATTTAATGGTTTATACCAATATTCCATTGAACCATTTATCATGAGCATGTGCTGTGTTGATTTTACATGATAATGATTTCCTCTTAGTGCTCCCTTATTTGAGCGAATCATATTTACATGATTTATATTGGTATTATAGAATATATCAACAATATCTCCCCTGTCATCTGTATGTAGCTCCAATTGCAGACCTTCATTTCTCCAAGCATTTGGCCCTACTTGCTTCCAATCTGCATTGCTCCAGATATTTCTTTTTTGCATATAGATTTGTTAAACCGCAGGTTTATAAATTATTCTGGAACAATAAATTTTATATTTGGATTTATTTTTGCCAAACCATCTTTTATCTGATTAGCTATGTTCCAAGAAAGTATCAAGGCACAGACCTCCCCGTTATATTTTGCAAAGATCTCATCTCCAACTATTGGGATTCTACTCAACGGAGTATATTTTCCTTGTTTATGGGGAGAAGAGTCTGTAACATAATCTAAAATAGTATTTGTCAGATTGTAAAAGTTAAGGAAAGTATTTCCCTTTGCAGCAGCTCCAACCGCAACTATCGGAATATTCCTTCTCCTAATTTCATAGACTTTTTGGAGAAAGTTATTTCTTTGTTTTATTATATCTTCCATAAATCTTTTGTAGCCATTTAAATCAAATAGCCCTTCTGAGAATTCTTTGTTGATGGTTTCCTCAAGCTGGCTGCATTCCGCACTCTCTACTCTATCTTCATGTTTTGCATAAACTCTCAATGAGCCGCCATGATAATCAACAACATCCAAATCTCTTATTCCCATCCCAGCTATCTCCAATATCTTTTTTGATGATCTTGCTGTGAAATAACTGACATGCTCATGATATATCTGATCAAATTTGCCTGTTTTGAATCCGATATACCAATATGGGAGCTCGTAAACAAAAGTTCCATCATCAGAAAGCAGTTTTTTTACAGCTTTTGCAAAATCAAGGGGGCTGTTTGAGTGATTGAAAACGTTATTTGCGATAATAATGTCTGCTTTTCCATGTTTTTTCAATATTTCATCAGCAATTTTGGAATCAAAGAGACCAACTACAGTATCAACATTCCTATTTTTTGCAAGTCTCGCCATATAGTCAGAAGGATCAACGCCTAGAACCCTGTTTCCATTGCTTGCAAACTGTTCTGTTAAGAACCCGTCATTTGAACCTACTTCAACAATGAATGAATCTTTCTTTAAGCCTATCTTATCAGATACTTCTCTGGCGAAGTTTATCCAATGTGTTCTTGAAAAGTTAGAATTGGAGGAAGTATAAGAATAATCTACCTGACAATATCTGTCCATTGGATTTGTTTCGCATCTAAGCTGTATTTGGCCGCATTCTTGACAAAGGTCGCATATCAAAGGATATGCTTTATCTGCCTCAGAAATGCGGTCTTTAGGTACGAATGTGTCTGCAAACGGGTGCATTCCCAAATTTATTATCTCATTAAGGTTTATTGAACCGCAGATCAAGCACTTTGTTCTAAACATAGAAATTGCTTTTCTTCAAGCTATATAAGTTTTGTCCTTCTCTCCCCCCAAATATGGACCATTCTTAATCTCGTATAATTTTGTTCCACTAACAAGAGATTTGAATAAATGCCCGCCAGCATAGCAAACACAACAATCTCCCATTTTCAACTCAACTTTCTTAATTTCCAAGTCATTTAAATCATAAAAAGTCGCTTCCAGCTTGCCCTCAACCACTATGACTGCTTCTTGAGTTGTATCAGTCTCTCTTATATTTTTAAGATGTTTGTGGGCTGGAACAGAATCTCCTTCCTTGAATTCAATAAAAGAAACCTGAAGTGCATCTTCCTGAGAGCCGAAATCTTCTCTTCTTTTATCAATATCTTCTTTTCTGCATATTACATCAAGCAGAACATCTTTTTTGATAGAAGAATATATTCTTTCCATGATTTAGAGCAGAAGAGTTTATATAAATACTTTTCCGGCACTCATCCAGTTAGCAAACAATACACGCAACCTCACTTTGCCTGCAAATTATATAATACCCGCCTGATTGTACTTATAACTCCTTCGCGTCTTAAGAATCTTAAGATTTTTTCATATTTTTCTTTTTTGTTTTGCATATTCATAATAAATCCGCGGGGAAGCCAATAGAAAAAGTCGTATAAAATGTTGTATTTAATTGCACCTTGAAATGCCCGCCCAATATTTCTTAGATTACATGGATAAGTCGGTGTTCTGAATATGCACCTATAATACGCTTTTAATCTCTCTTCTTTAGGAAAATCAGGACTCTCAGCACAGGGCTCATCATAGGTAAAACTTTCTGTAATTCTACTATCATAATTAAGAGTGTTACCGACAACCCCATTTTGTTTAAACCACCTCCCAACTTCAGTATCTTCGTATGGAAGTACTAGGTTCCATCCACAGTAATCCGCTCTGGTTTCATTTGCAAATTTTATACACGCTTTTACTCTTTCGTAATTATCTTCTGGCAAACCAATAATAAAAGAAAGGCCCAATTTTAATCCATATTTTTTTACTAATCTGGCAGCTTCTTTTATCTTTTCTAGAGACTCTCCTTTATTTACCAGTTTATATACCTCGGGATGTGCATGTTCTACACCTAACCAAACTTCAGGACAACCGCATTCTTTCAAGAGGGCCAATAAGTGGTCGTTAATACAATCTGCCCTTGTATTAACAATTCTTAAATCTAGCTTTATCTTTTTTCTGTATAATTCTAAAAATTGAATAAACCTGTCAATATTCGTAGTCGGACAGTCATCGCACACAACAACTCGGATATTACTAGACAGACTTTTTTTTGCATTCTCCAACTCTTCAATGCAATTCTGAGGCGTTCGCCACCGCCACTTTCTATTTGAGACTGAAAAAACAGTGCAGAAACTGCATTTAAATGGGCAGCCTCGAGAAGTCATAATTGGATAGTTTCTTATATACTCTGATTTGTAAAATGATTTAAAATCTGGAAATGGAACATCATCTAAATTTACAAATTCACGCGATTGAATCCGTTCAGCCTTTTTAAGTTTTTTTGCTTTCTCAACTAAGTCTATTATAACGAGCTCTGCTTCGCCAACAGCAACATAATCTACTTTTTCATTTTCTAACAACTGCTTTGGATATAAAGTTGCACATGGTCCGCCTACCAAGATTATTAAGTTCTTGTTAAATCGATTAACTTCAGAAATTGTTTTGCTAACTTCAGAGAAATTTATACTATATGAACTTATTCCGACTATATCCGGCTTAAAATTTCTCAGGAAAAAAGAGACTGGGATATCCCCATGAAGTAAAACATAATCTACTACTAACACCTCATGACCCCTCTCTCTTAGAATAGTCGATAGTATTGCCAATCCATTGTGTGGAATTGAAAACTCTACATTCTTCCTTTTTGGATTAATCAATAGAACTCTTTTTTTAAGAGATTCTGGAACAATTTTAATGGCCTTTAATTCTTGAGATTTCATGTTTTTAGTTGTTTTGAGAGATTTATAAATCTTAATCATTTATTTTATATATGAAAATATATCTCGCAATGTAAGAATGTTTAAAAATCCAAAAATTTCATTGGAAAATGGGTTTTAGAAGAGTTCTCGATGTTACTTAAGGGAGTCTAACTTTCTCTTGAACCTGTCACTAACTTCATCTTCTCCTGTTCCATCATAGCATTAATAAGAAATTTTAGTAAAGATATGTTTCCCCTCAATACATCCATAATAAGGAGATAAGAATATTTGTTTTTGAGGATACTTTTTTGTTTTAGCATGGAGTATATTTCATATAAAAATTTAAATCTGAATACTTCCTTCATAACCTTATAATCTTTTATTTTTACATCTTTAATCTGAATCAAAGGAATATCTACAAAAACACTATTTTTCTCATTTATAAAAGAGATTTCATCTCCTTCAAAAACTTTTTTGAAAGCAGTATAATTCTTGATAAAATAATGTTTATCTACCATCAATTGGTTTATATTAAGACAGGAAGCAAAATTTTTGCTGCTAAGTTTTCTATACGCATCATCTATAAAAAAGTACATATAATTTCCAACTAATTTGGAATAAACATAATAACTACAGCAACTAATCTTCTTTTTAGTTCTCTGCAAGGAATATGCTTGTAAATAATCTCTAAGAAAATGAGCATTACACTCGTCTTTAGAAAAGGATATATAATCTGCATCTTCAACTTTTTCTTTAATTCTCTTTATACTTAACTCAAAATCTCTCTCATTTAGAGTAATTATCTTTTTATTTAATTTAGGAAGTTCTTTATGGTATACGGACTTATTTAAAGTTTTATTTATAAATCTCCTAAGCTGAATATTAATATTATATTTTTTAACAATCTTTTTGTAGGCTCTTTCCGTAATTTTCTCTCTTTCCTTATCATTCTCTAGATAATAGTTAATTTTGTTTAGCAAATCTCTCTTGCTTTTGAACATAACCAATTCTCCTTTGTTAAAGAAATTTCTGTGCCCTGAAAAATATTGTTCAAGAACAAAAGACTTGCAAGCCACAATCTTGTAAACTCTTCCCTTATAATGTGTTTGCCCATATGCATTTTCTGAAAAAGACAGTACAATCTTGCTCTGATTTATTACTTTAATAAGTTGGCTATTGTCAAGCGGACCATGATAAATATCTTTAAATTCAGGATATTTATCCCACCCCCATCCATACAATCTTATGTTAATCCCCTTATTCATTAAAAATTTGATAAAAGCATATCTCTGGGCTTTTGGAGCGCCTATAAAAGTTACATCGTATATTTTTTTTAAATTTAATGGCTTAAAATCTTCTATATTCACTAATGGATAAATCAGAAAAACATTTTTAATTCCTTCTCTTTTGTAATTCTTTACTAAATTCGGCTGGCTCATTAAATTATAATCAAAAAATAACGCATGATATCTTGAAAAACTCTCAAACTGAGTATCATCATCTGAAAAGAAGTTAACCGTCTTCGTTGTCTCTGAAGATTCTTTAATTTTTATCAAGGTGTCTAAATAAACCTCGTCATAAGTCCAATAAAAGAAGATATAATCAGGCTTTTCTTTTTCTACCAACTCCAAGAGATGTTTATTCATAGATTCTTGTCCTTGTATCAACAGATTTTTTCTTGTATCAAACAAAATCAGCTTTTTGCAGAGATTCTTCAATGGTTTATACCAGTTTTGATATAAACTTCTATTTTTGTCCAGACTCATCGCAAGAATGATTTTTTTAGCCTTGAAGAATTCTCTTTTTCTCATCTTGCAGTATATTGGAGTGTAAAGTGTAATTTATAAACCTTAATTTATTCTTGCTAAGATAAAGCATATATTCTCCAATATGAATGTTTAAAAATCGTGTCAATTATAAGAAATTATGAGTTTTAGAAGGGTTTTAATCACTGGAATTAGCGGCTCTGGAGGGAGCTATCTTGCGGAGTATGTAGCAGATAATCATCCTGAATCAGAGATTCATGGAATCTCAAGATGGCACAGTACTTCTTCTAAGAAGAATCTTGAGAGAATTGCAGATAAAGTGCAAATGCACGAATGCGATTTAACTGATATGAGCTCGGTTATTTCTTCTTTAAGAGAAACTAAGCCAGAGGCCATATTTCACATTGCTTCTCACGCAAATGTTCGGGCTTCTTTTACAAATCCTCTGGCAGTCATTCAGAATAATATTATGGGAACCGCAAATCTTCTTGAAGCATTGAGAATCGAGGGAATGAATTCAAGAGTTCAAATTTGCAGCACATCAGAAGTCTATGGGCAGGTTGATTCTAAAAATGTGCCTATTAAAGAGGATTGTCCAATAAATCCATCAAATCCTTATGCTGTCTCAAAGGTTGCTCAAGATTTGCTTGGTGGAGTTTATCATAGAAGTTATCAAATGGATATTGTAAGAACAAGAATGTTTTCTTATCTAAATCCAAGGAGGTCAGACTTATTTTCAACAAGCTTTGCTCTTCAAGTGGCAAGAATAGAACAAGGATTGCAGAAAGAGCTCATACATGGAAATCTAGACTCTACAAGAACAATTATAGATGTTAGAGATGCAATGGAGTCCTATTGGGTTGCAATAGAAAAAGGAAGGTCTGGAGAAGTTTATAATATTGGAGGAGATAAGATAATAACAGTTGGAGAATTCTTACATCTTTTAAGGAAGAATGCAAAATGCGAGATTCCATGCAGGCAGGATCAATCATTAATGAGGCCAAGCGATGTGACTTTGCAAATACCGGATGTATCAAAATTTAGAAACGAAACAGGATGGAAACCAAAATATAGTTTTGAGGAGAGTGTGGAATATTTATTAAATCACTCTAGAAAAGAAGTTGAGAGGGAGATAAAATGAGTTTTTATAATAATAAGAAGGTTCTGATTACTGGCGGCTCTGGTATGATAGGAAGACCATTAATTAAGATGTTGACTGAAAGAGGGGCCAAGGTAAGAGTAACATCATTGGACGAACCTATAAAAAATTTAGGAGAGATAGACTTTCAGAAAGCAGATTTAACTCATTTAGAAAATTGTGTTAGCGCATGTAAAGATATGGATTTAGTTTTTCATCTTGCTGGAATAAAGGGTTCTGCAAAAATAGTATCTGAAAAACCAGCAACTTTTTTCTTTGGTAATCTTAGTATTAACACTAATATGATGGAAGCAGCAAGAAGGTGCGGAGCTGAAAGATATCTTTTTACAAGTACTGTTGGAGTGTATTCTCCAGCAGAGGTTTTTTACGAAGATGATGTCTGGAAAACCTTTCCTTCAGAAAAGGACAAGTTTGCAGGATGGGCAAAAAGAATGGGTGAGTTGCAGGCAGAAGCTTATAGTCTTCAATATAAATGGGACAAAATAACAATTGTTAGGCCTGCAAATGTTTACGGACCTTACGATAGTTTTGGGGCAGCAAATGCAATGGTTGTTCCTTCTTTAATAAAAAGAGCTGTTGATGGAGAGAATCCCTTTGTTGTCTGGGGGGATGGATCTGGGACAAGAGATTTTGTATATTCAGAAGATGTTGCAAGAGGCATGACGATGGCTCTTGAAAAATGTCCAGGACCTAATAAGCCTATAAATCTGGGTAGCGGCACAGGTTATTCTATAAAAAATTTGGTAAATATAATAATTGGTAATCTTGAAAAAAAGCCAGAAGTTGTTTGGGATACAAACAAACCACGTGGTGATAGAAAAAGGATACTGGACATTTCAAGAGCTAAAGATTTATTGGGATGGGAGCCGCAAATGACTCTTGAAGAAGGAGTAAGAAAGACAATGGATTGGTATAAAATAAATAAAGAAGCTGTTAGTGATAGATATTCCGCATTTAATGAAAAATAAATCTGTCTTAATAACTGGCTCTAGCAGAGGTCTTGGAAGAGAACTCGCTCTTGTTTTTGCTAGAGAAAAATATGGTATAATTCTAAACGGAAGAAATGGAATAGAACTGGAAAAAACTGCTGGGGAGATAAGAAAATTGGGTGTTGAGTGCTGTTCTGTGTTAGGAGATATCAGAGATAGGAGAACTTTAGATGCTTTGTATGATGCTTCAAAAAGAAATGATATGGGGGTTCTGGTGAATAATGCCGGCTCTTCACTATCTGCACTTAAAGAAGTGGCAAATTATTTAAGTGATGAACAGATAGATGAAATGATAGAGACTCATCTTTCAGCTCCAATCAAGCTTGTTGCAAGAATGCTTCCATTATTAAAAGAAAATAAAGGGACTATTATAAATATAAATTCACTTTCAGGTCTTGAGATTAAAAGATTGAGGGCTTGTTATTGTGCAAGCAAGTGGGGTTTAAGGGCATATACGGATGCGCTGAGACTGGAAACTGCTGATAATGTTAGGGTAATTGGGGTTTATCCAAGCAGGATAAAGACTATTCCAGAATTTCAGGGTTATGGTTGGGAGCCAAGAGAGGTAGCAGAAAGAATATACGAAAGTTTTAAAAATATAGACAGCACAAATCTGGTATTGGATGGCAGGCCTACAGAGCATAGGACATCAAGATGAGCAAAAAAGTTTTAGTATGTGGTGCAACAGGATTCATAGGAAGAAATACTGCTGAATTCTTGTCAAAGAGAGAAGACTTTGAGGTTTATGGGACATATCATAATTCTCAGCGGTATGACAATTCACGCATTAACCTTGAGAATATAGATCTTACTGATAAGGATGCTGTAAGAAGAATTGTCAAAGGAAAAGATGTGATAGTGCAAGCTGCAGCAGCCTGTTCTGGAGCGTTAGAAATGAAAACTAAACCATATTACCATGTTGTTGATAATGTTAGAATGAATCCATTAATTTTTGAAGCAGCCCACGAGTTTGGGGTGCCGCATGTTATATTTCCTAGTTGCACTACAGTATATTTGCCTTCAGACAAGCCATTAAAAGAAGAAGATTTTAACTTAAGCGATGGATTATTGCCAAATTATCTTTGGTGTGGAGGGACAAAAGTTTTTCTAGAAAAACTATGCGAACTATTTTCTGGACTAGGCAATACAAGATATACTGTTTTTAGGCATTCAAATGTTTATGGACCTTACGATAAGTTTGACTTAGAAAGGTCACATGTATTTGGTGCGACAATGACAAAAGTAATGACTGCGAAAGATGGGGGAGAGGTAGTTGTCTGGGGAGATGGCGAAGGAGAGAGAGATTTATTATATTCATCTGATATTGCTGGATTTATAGAAAGAGCAATTGATAGGCAAACAACACCTTTTGAGATTGTTAATGTAGGATGCGAAAGCGCCATATCTATAAAAAACCTTGTTCAGAAAATTATTGACATTTCTGGAAAAAACCTTAGTATAAAATATGATTTATATAGACTCGTGAGGGATAAAAAAACAAAAAAGGATAATGAAAGAATGGTTCTTGACTCAACAAAAGCAAGAGAGAAATTTGGGTGGCAGCAACAGACAGCTTTAGACGATGGTATTAGATATACAATGGAATGGTATAAGAAGAATATCTTAGCAACATAATTCTAATAGTTATAATAATTTATAGTAGTGTTTATAAATCTCTTTTTTAAAATAATATAATGCAAAAAGAGAGAATTCTCATAACAGGTGGCGCAGGATATCTGGGAAGTGTTTTATCAAGGCACATTATTGAAAGAGGAAATCCTGTTACAATAGTTGACAATTTGATGTACAATCAAGATTTTGCTACAGGCCTTAAAGATAATCCTCTATTTGAGATTATCAAGGGAGATGTTAGAGACAAGGAATTAATTAGAAGAGCCATTAGAGATAAAGAGGTTATAATTCCTTTAGCTGCTCTTGTTGGAATGCCCATTTGTAATAGAAATCCTGAAGATGCTCTATCAATTAATCGGGATGCAGTGATTATGCTCAATGAATTAAGAGGAATTAATCAAAAGCTTGTTTACCCAACAACCAATAGCGGCTATGGCACAAAAACAGGAGAAGTTTTCTGTACAGAAGAAACTCCTTTGGACCCTATTTCTGTTTATGGGATATCAAAATGCGAAGCTGAAAGAGCATTGCTTGAATCGGCAAAGCCAGCCATAACTTTTAGATTTGCCACTATTTTTGGATTTTCTCCAAGAATGAGGCTCGACTTGCTCGTGAACGATTTCGTATTTAGAGCAATGACTGAGAAAAAACTTGTGTTATTCGAACCGCATTTTAAAAGAAACTATTTACATATTAAAGATGCAGCAAGAGTATTCATGCATGCTATTGATAATTTTGATTCTATGCATGGCAAGCCGTATAATGTTGGATTAGAAGACGCAAATTTGTCAAAAATGGAGCTAGCCTTGAAAATAAAAAGTTATATTCCAGAATTAGATATTAGCGAGGGAGATGGAAAAGACCCTGATCAAAGAAACTATATTGTTTCCAACAAAAGAATAACGGATACAGGATTTAGAACAAACTTTTCATTGGATTATGGTATAAAAGAGCTTATTGGTCTTTATGAAGAGATACTAAAAAAGGAGACACCTGCAAATATAAGAAAACGCATGGCAAATATATGATAAAAAGAGCTGTTTTTTTAGATAGAGATGGGGTAATTTGTAAGGAGAAAAATCTATTTTACGGTGGGAAGCCCATACTTAGACCAGAGGATTTTGAGTGGATTTATGGCTCTAAAACTGCATTGAGAGAATTGAAAGAATTAAATTTTAAAACATTCGTTGTTACGAACCAGTCATCCATCAGTAAAGGCATTCTGAATTTTAAGCAGTTTATGAGAATAAATCAGCCAATAATCGAGGAGCATCCTGAAATTCATTTTTACTGTTGCCCGCATAGAAGAGAAGAAAATTGTTCCTGTAGAAAACCCAAGATAAAATTTCTTCTTCAAGCTAAGAAAGAGCACGGAGTTTCATTAGAAGATTCTTATGTAATTGGAGACAAAACGCAAGATATTCTGATGGGAAAAAATGCAGGATGCAAAACAATTCTCGTTAGAACGGGATATGGTGGAAGAGACGAGTTGTACAAAGTCAAATATGATTTTGAGGTCAGAGATTTTTTGGAGGCAGTCAGATTCTTAAGATGAAAGCGATTATTCTTGCAGGGGGTTTTGGAACAAGATTAAAAAGCATACTTGGAGATATCCCCAAACACATGATAATGATTGCTGGCAAGCCTTTCTTAGAATACCAGATAATGTTTCTTAAGAAACAGGGGATAAATGAGATAATCTTAGCAGTTCATCATATGTCAAATAAGATAAAATCTTATTTTGGCAATGGGTCGAGATTGGGTGTAGATATAATATATTCTGAAGAAGAAACCCCTCTTGGTACAGGCGGGGCAATTAAGAATGCACAAAGATACATAGATGATACTTTCTTGGTTCTAAACGGAGATTCTTATTCTCAGATAGATATTCAGAAATTTTTAGAATTTCACCGCTCCAAAAATAGCATTTCTACAATAAGCATAATGAAAACCAATGATTCTGAAAATTATGGCAATATTATTCTAGATGGAAGCAAAATAACAGACTTTTCGGAGAAAAAAGAGTCTACGGGGGGATTTGCCAATAGCGGAGTATATATCTTAGAACCAAGCATTTTCAAATATATAGAACATAACAAAAATATCTCTCTTGAAAAAGAGATATTCCCAAATTTAGCAAAAGCAGGTTTAATGCAAGGATATTTCTATAATGGTTATTTCATGGATATAGGCAGGCCTGAAACATATAATCAATTTAAAAAAGATGTTATTGACACCCTTTTCTTAAGCGAAAGAAACAAAATAAGGGAGGCTATACAAAGAATCTCAGAAAGCAGAATAGACGTTATTTTAGTTGTAGATGAGAATAAGAAGTTTCTTGGCATTTTAAATGACCAGCTTATTAAAGAGTTTATACTAAAAGGAGGAAATGTCGACGATAATGTTGGGATGGCTATAAGAAAAGACCATGTAACTGCAAAAATAAACGACGATCCTAAAAAAATATCAGATATTCTCATATCTGGAATTAACCCTCTTCCAATATTAGATGATAACGGGAGAGTAAATACAATAGAATTCCTGGAAGAAAAAATAAAAGCTGAAAATTTCCCAATTGTTAGAGGTAAAGCCCCCCTTAGGATAAGTTTTGCTGGTGGCGGAACAGATTTGCCTTATTTTTTTAGAAAATATGGGGGCGTTGTTATCAATGCGACTATTAATAAATATTGTTACGCTACTATTATAAAAAGAGCTGATTCAAAAATAATAATTAATTCAGATATTTGTGATGAGATTATTTTGGATTCAAAAAAGAGATTGGAATATGACGGAAAATTAGACTTAATCAAAGCAATTGTAAATATTATGAAGCCTGATTTCGGTTTTGAGATTTATTTGCATAATGATATTCCTCCAGGAAGGGGGCTTGGCTCATCAGCTTCTATAGCGGTTTTAGTTATTAGCCTGTTAAGCTATCTACAAAACCTTAATTATGATGATTATAAGATTGCAGAGATTGCATATACGGCAGAGCGTGAGGAGCTAAAAATAAAAGGCGGCTGGCAGGACCAGTATGCTGCAGTAATAGGCGGATTTAATTTTATAGAATTCAATGAAGAAAAGAGCATCATATATCCTTTAAGGCTAAAGGAAGAATTGGTTCACGAATTAAAAGAGTACGTATCTCTTTACTATGTTGGAATTTCTAGGCACTCTGGGGAAGTTCATAAGAGTTGGGAAGAAACTTTTGCACAAAAAGAAGAAGATATAATAAAAAACCTTAACAATCTTAAATCGCTGACTATAAAAATAAAGGATTGTATACTTACTAATAATTTAGAGATGATAGGAAAATTGCTGCACGAATCTTGGGAAAATAAGAAGAAATTAAGTAAAAATATATCTAATCCTGTTATCGATAATTTATACGAAATAGGGTTGAATAACGGGGTTTATGGAGGAAAATTGCTAGGAGCAGGCGGCGGAGGTTATCTTTTGCTTTTTCATCCTTCTAAAAAGAGAAATCAGATAAAAAAGGCCTTGGAAAATTCAGGCGGGCAGCTTTTGGACTTTAATTTTGAATTTGGCGGGACTAAAATTTGGACAGCATAAACTAGATACTAAAATCTTTTAAAATATTTGTGTAAAACATCAGAAGCGTAATCTAAATCTTCTATTGTTAAATATTGATGTACCCCAAAATGCAATCCATTATCTCCAATATATTCTGCTTCTGGAAAATCTCCCAACTTATACCCTAAAAATTCAAATGCCTTATGTTGAGTAGGCATACTCCCAAAATTTCTCTTACATTTTATAGAATTCTCTTCTAGAAATTTGGATAATTTGGCAAGATTATACTTCGGGTCTTTCAAGGTAACACTGAATCCATGGGGACAGACACTTTCATAACTATTTTCTGTATTAAAATAAGCGTATTCTTTCAAGTCCATTGTTCTCTCAATTAGCCTATTTAAATTTTCTTTCCTTTTATTAAATGTCCACCAGAACCTATCTATTTCAGATAATCCTATGGATGCCTCCAAGTCATTCATTTTTGCATTATGCCCTAATCTCACGTGATTAAAATATAAATCTCCATCTTTTCTCCCATGTGTTCTGACAGACCTTAAAATTGGGGCAATCATATCATTATTTGTAGAAATCATTCCCCCTTCACCACAACAGACAAGATGTGCAATATAATAGCTGAAAGTCGCCATATCTCCCCAATTTCCTACGTATTTTCCCTTAAATTTTGCTCCATGTGCCTCACAAGAGTCTTCTATAACATAAAGATTATTTCTTCTCGCTATATCTACAATACTATCCATCTCACAAGGTTTGCCCATGGTATGAACAGCCATTATAGCTCTTGTTCTTGGAGTTATTTTTTCTTCTATCTTCCCGGGGTTTATATTTAGGGTCTCTTTTTCTACATCTACAAAAACAGGCTTAAATCCTGCAAGCAGAATAGACTCCCCAACTGCTGCAAATGCCAGTGCGGGCGCAATTACTTCATCCCCCCTTCTTGCTCCAAAGTCATACAATGAAAGACAAGCGCTTAAATCAGCGCTTGTTCCAGAACTAACTGCGATATTATATTTATAATCAAATAACTTTCCCCACTCTTCTTCAAATTTCTTTACTTTCGGCCCTCCAGAAGCCCAATTTGTTTCAACAACATTAAGAAGATTTTGTCTGGCTTTTTCATCTATCCTAAGTTCACCGAATTCCACTCTCATAAATTTATTCTTGTTTAGATAGTTTATAAAGAAATCTATAATCTAATATATTATTTTGGTTGATGAAGCTTTCTCCAGTGAGTTTCACAAGCGTTAGTTGAATTTTCTATTTGTTCTATTCTTTTTCTAAACATTCCTAAATCCTTTTCTTCACTCTCCGTTTGTTGCCTTGGATGAACATAATCAATTTCTACACTAGCCACCCTCTCACCAGCACTAATAGCGTCTATAATTGGGATTAGAGTAACCTCCCATTTGTCCCCATATTCTCCTTTATATTCTGTAAAATAACTTGAGAACTCTCTTTTCCATATTCTTGGACCAAAGCAATAATCTAAATCCCTGCCTGTAAGTTCTCTTAAAAAAGTATTGCAAAGGAGTTCTGCATACTGTTGTACAACAGGATAAGACTCCAGAGATTTTCTTTTTGGAATAACTAAATCAGCAGAACCATCTATAATTGGTTTAACAGCCTTATCAATTTGATGTATAAAAGGTGCTTTTTCTGGCTCTGTCCAGACAATAATTTCTTTGCCACTATCATAAGCTAATTTAAAGGCCTGCCTTCTGCAATTGCCCATTCCACTCAATTCTTGTTGACATACTTCTGCTCCAAGTCTTTCAAAATCTCTTAATAATTCTGCTGAAGAGCCGCCATCAACTACAATTATCTTATATCCCAGCTCTTTCGCATTTGTTATGGTTTCTTTTGCAATCTCTGCTCTAACCAAATCATTTTCCAAAGATGACCTGTATAATGTTGTCGTAGCTATTACAATTTTATCAGAAATCTCATTTTTCATTATGGGTTTAATAGTCATTAACTTATAAAGATAGGGCTATTAAAGAATATTTCTCTGTTAACTTAAAGGGGCTTTTCCAAAAGATTTAAAGGTTAGTTTTCTCTATTTATTTTATGTTTAAGATAAAGAATAAGGAGCTAATTACTGAAATTTCTGGGGAAGCTAAACAATTCCCAAAATATACAACTCAAATAATTAATCTTGCTAATCAAAATGCACAAGGAACACGCCCAAAGGTTGTAGGGCAGTTATCAGAACTTATACAGAAATGCCCTCATAAAGAATACTCAAAATGGAAAGAATGGTATTTACAGCAACAACCTAAAGCAATAGGAGACGCAACAGATAAGGTTTTTGCTATGGTTGAAGAATTGAAGAAAGCCATTAATCAGATTGATAAAGAAATGGTTAAAGCATGGGTTAGAGATTTAGTAATTGATAAAACTTTTATTGGATTAAAGTTTCAAGAAGCAATTTTAAAGAGAGTAGCAAGTATGAAGAAAACTACTTGTCGCTTATCTAATCCTCAAGAAGAAAGTAAAGGTATTGATGGTTATATTGGAAAAGAGCCAGTTTCAATAAAGCCAACAACTTACAAAACTAAGAATATGCTAAATGAAAAGATAGATGCTAAATTTATATTCTATGATAAAAAGAAAGATGGTATAAATGTAGACATCTCACAATTAGAATAAATGCTCTGCTTCAAATAAGTTTTCATCTTTCTTTGATACACCCTTTATTTTAGGAATTTGCATATTTGTTTCTTGATTTGTTACAACGGGAAAGCCATAAAAATTATTCATATATTTTGTTTTTCCTTTTTCATTTTCTCTTTTTTGAATAAATTCTTTATGATTCTGTATTCTTTGTTCTATAAAATCATTTAATTGAATGGAATTATTTATCCTATCTTCTATCATATCGTTAAAAGTATTGTCTATTTCTACTCCTATGCTATTTCTTGCAGAAGCAATAGCCCCTAAAGTTGTTGTGCCTGTTCCTAGAAAAGGGTCTAGAACTACATCTCCTTGAACAGAAAACATATTAATTAGTCTATAAGCTAATTCAAAAGGATAAGCTCCGCTTCTTTCTCTTGTTTTTGAATTTTCTAATTTTTGGAATGTTCCTTTTATATCTCTCCATTTATCAGAAAACCATATATTTCTTTCTTCCCAGAAAAAAGCACTTCTTTGTCTATTTTCTTTATGTTCTGGTTTTTTGAATTCTTTT
>CAYZSY010000004.1:0-19501 GCA_964481185.1 Candidatus Woesearchaeota archaeon
ACTATAATTCCAAACGGAGATTATTTGAGAGTTACATTTGAGAAGAATCTTACAAGTTCAAATGATATTACTCTTTATGCTAAATCTGGAAATTCTTCTGCGACAATTGATGTTTATGAAAAGGATGGAAATGAATCTCTTGCAAACTTTGGGACAATAACTGATGATGAGAAATATAAGGTTTATCTTAGCTCTCTGGAAGGAACTAATGATGTTTTTGACCTTCTTGTTTCTGGAGGGGATGTTGAGTTTGATTACGTGGTTGACCCTACAAATGTAACTGGTTGTGTGACATTAAGCAGTGCGGACAGTTACATTCTTAATCTGTCAATTAATGCGACTGGAACCTGCATAACTATCTCTGCAAATGATGTTTTTCTTGATTGTGCAGGATATAATTTATCTTACGGTTCTAGTGGTGGTAATAATGCATATGGTGTAAGCGCATTAAATGTGGTAAATATATCTGTAACGAACTGCAATATATATGATATAAGCTCTGGCGGAACTGGCGGGCACGGCATTAATTTTGTAAATATAACTAATGCCACAATTGCTAATAATTTTATTCAGACAAACAGTTCATCTGGAGATTATGGAATAAATGTTAATCAGTCTTCGTCGAATATATTAGTTAATAATAATACTATAAGACCATCGGGCGACTCGGAGAATCCTCTTGGGATAGAGATATTATCTGCAAATAACATTACAATTTCTAATAATAACATAAATTCTTCCGCCCCTGGTAGCGGAGGCGAAGGTATAGATTTATCCATTAATGTATCAAATTCAACTATTCGAAATAATATAATTGATGCGAGAGGGTACGCTGCTTCATATGGGATAGTAATGAATGCTGTGAGTAGGAGCAATATTGTAGTTAATAATACAATATTTAGTGGATATGGTGCCGCTTCTGGAGATGCTAATGCCGGGATTAGTATAAGCGGCATATCAAATAATGTTAGTGACAATATAATTAATGTAAATGGTACTAGTTCAAATTGGGGAATTTATGTATCGTCGGCTAATTTCAGCTATCTGGCAAATAATATTATCAGCTCTTTTGGCACTTCTGGCGGCACAAATTATGGGATTCAGATAACTCTTAGCGGGCAGAATAACAGCGCGATTAATAATACAATAAAGACAAATAGCAAATCTGGAGATAATAATCATGGTGTTGTAATTGAATTGAATAATAATTTAGTTATTAACAATACTATACTCTCGGGGGGGAATGGCAGCAGAAATTATGGCATTCTCATTAGTGTGAGCTCAAATAACACATTATCTTCAAACAACATATCAACAAATGGGGCGGGGAATAACAGTTACGGTATCTTTCTTAATAAGAGTTTGAGCAATACCATCTCTTCAAATAATATATCAACAAACGGAACAAATGACAATTATGGAATATATCTGCTTAATAGTGCAGTTAATAATATTTTAACTGGAAACAAAATCTTCACTGGGGGCGTTGGTAAGCTCAATGTGGGTATGTATTTGTCTGGAGCTGTGACAGGAAGCAACATATCTTTTAATAATATAACGACTAGCGGCACAACTTTAAATTATGGTGTCTATCTAGAAAATGCCTCTGGCAGCAATATTATCTCAAATAATGTAATTGGGACAGGTGGTTCTGGTGCAAGTTCCCTGGATTATGGTATTTATCTTAACAACGTTTCTTACAATAATGTTAGTTCAAATAACATATCAACAAACGGGACTGGCGGCAATATGGGCATTTATCTTTTGTACGGCAATAGCAGAAATAATCTGATATCTGCAAATAGAGTAATTGCGAATGGGACTGCAGATATTAATTACGGGATATATCTTTTCGAGGCTGCTTACAATAATTTAACTGGAAATAATATATCAACTTGGGGTACGAGCCAAAACTATGGTATTTATCTTGTCAGCACTGTGTCAAAGAGAGTTCACAATAACACCATTACAAATAACAATATTTCTGCCGGAGGCAGTTCAGATACAAACATTGGTCTGTATATGGGTGGATTTTCAGAAGATAATTTTGTTGCCGGAAATATTATATCCGGGAGTACATCTCTTGGTGACGGAGTAAATTTAGGTCTATCTGCAAATAGAAATAACTTCTCTTCCAATAGTATTATGGCATCCGGAAGCGGAAGTTATGGAATTAGAACGTCAAGCTCAAATAATTCTGTATTTACAAACACAATTCTTTCTAATCCAACAAATTGGATTTATACTTCTCCGGCTGGGTTCTCCACGAATATTACAAATACAACTTTTCTTGCAGGGAGCGGAAGCATAAGAATATTTGGGAGTGCGCAATTAATTGGAGTGCAGAATATAACTAAATCAGATTTGAATATATCTTTTAATTCTGCTTTCTTGAACAGCACAAATTTGACTTATCTCAATCAGAGCGCTCAGATAACTTTGAATGGATTAGTATATGGAAATCCGCAGCCGCTTGTTAGTTATTGGGACAATGGCACTTTCTCTGCTTGCAGTTCGCCGCAATGCAATAATATAAGTTATTCTGGCGGAACTTTTGTCTTTAATGTTTCTTCGTTTACAACATATTCCAGCCAGGAAACTCCAAGTGCCTGCGGAACTATAACATTAGATACTGTTTTGATTAATAACGTGACTTCAACAGGAACGTGCATGACTATTGGTGCAAATAATGTAACTCTTGACTGCAATGGAACTACTATCTTTTACGATTCTGGAGCTGGTGGGGGTGACAGGGGAGTTTATTCTACAAACAGAAATAATGTAACTGTGAAAAATTGCACAATTATAGATTCAACTAGTGGGGGGGGTAATAGTCCAGGGATTCAATTTGATTTTATTACCAATAGTTCTATTTTAAATAATAAGATAACTACTAGTGGCACAACAGGAGGTTATGCCATATCTATTTCTGGTTCTACTACTAAGTCAATTAGTATTTTTGGAAATGTTATTTATACTGGCTTGGGCGGGCAAAATTCAGGGATAGTTATATCCGAGGGTTCTTTTTATAGTGTTGTTGGTAACAACATTACAATAAACAGCTCTTCGTCTAATGCTGCTGGTGTTGAAGCTAGTTCTGTAAATGATATTAATATTAGTGACAATAATCTCACTATTATTGGAAGTGCAACTACAAATTGGGGTATTAGAATCGTTGCTGCAACATCTAATGCAAGGATAGTGCGCAATAGAATCTCAACAAACGGCGGTGGGGCGGACAGTGGAATAATTTTGCAGAATGTAGTGTCTGCGAATGTAACAGACAATGTGATTATAACAAATGGCACTAGCGGCGCTAACCATGGCATTTATGTTGCTACTGGTACTAACAGAGACATTCTCATAAGAAACAACACTGTTAATAGTGGCGGGACAGACAGCTCTGGAAATTATGGAATTTATCTTGATGCTCCTGTAAATGTAAATGTTGAAGAAAATAGAATAGTGGCGAGTGGAACAAGCGACAATTATGGTGTGCAGACAACGAGTGTTAAAAACAGCACTATTCAAAATAATAATATTATTGCTAATGGCAGCACAACAGGCAATTATGGAATTTATTTTTCTTCTTCTACAGAAAATGTAACTTCTATCAATAACACTATATCTACGAATGGCACGACGAATAATCATGGAATTAATCTAGACACACAATCTATTGGCAATTATTTTAGGAACAATAATATTACGACTCATGGGACTTCAGGAGCAGGAGTTTCGCTTTCTTCCAGCGCGAATAATAGCTTTTTTAATACTCTCTTTAATTATCCTATTTCATGGATTGAGAGCGGGGCTTCTAGTGTTGCGAACTTTACAAACACAACTTTCTCTGCTCTGAATGGAAGTATAAGATTTATTAATAATTTCACAATAAGCAGTACATTCTCTGTTACGAGAACTAATTTAAACATCACATATAATAAGAGTTATATAAACAGCACGCTCTTTGCTTTCTTGAATACGAGCGCAGAGATAACTTTGCTTGGAATTAACTATTCAGACCCGGAGCCAACTGTTGCTTTTGGGGATTCTGCTTCTTTTGCAACCTGTAATTCTCCCCAGTGCAATGAGGTAAATTATTCCAATGGCGTGTTCGTGTTTAATGTGTCATCTTTTACAACATATTCTAGCAGGCAAGTTTCCAATGTGGCTCCAAACGCACCAAACGTGGCAATAAATAGCACAGATGGAAGCAACGTAAGCTCTCAGGATTTGAATTGTTTTACTACATTGATTGATGCAGATAATAATACAATGAATGTGAGTGTTAATTGGTATAGAAACAGCACGCTTAATTTGTCTGTTGATTATAATAACAGTTATGCAAATGGGACAGCATTTAATGCTGTGCTTGGAAATGGCAATTTGACAGGAGGTTATTATTGGTTCTGTTCAGTTAGATTATATGACGGCCAGGCATACAGTGGCTGGGGCAATTCTTCCAATTTAAGTGTGCTTAATCCTCCTTCTGGCAACGCAACGAGCTGCGGACCAATTAGCTCAAATATAACTCTTTCAACGAGTGTAACATCTAACAGCACTTGTTATACAATCAATGCAGATAATGTTAGCTTGGATTGTGCAGGATATTCTATTTTCTATAATTTAAATGGAAGCAGCGGCTCAAACGGAATAGGCGCTAAAGGTGTTAATAATCTTACAATAAAGAATTGTATAATTCAGGATATTAATTCATCTGGCTCTTATGGAATAGCAATAAATCTTACAAATGTTAATCTTAGCCTTATCTCTTCGAACTCTATATACACCAATGGCACCAATGATAGTTACGGAATTTATCTTTTGTCTGGCTCTGGCAACACAATTAATTCTACAAATATTTCTAGTTTGGGCTCTGGCAACAGAAATTATGGTATCTTCCTTAATCTTAGCTTAAACAATACAATCTCTTCAAACAACATATCAACAAACGGAACAAGCAACAACAATGGAATTTATCTTGAAAATTCTGCTAATGAAAATCAATTGGTTGGGAATAATATTCTAACTTCTGGAGCAGATAGTTATGGAGTTTACATTAGTTCTTCTATCAATAACATCTTTAACAGAACCATTTTATTAAATCCTAGCCAATGGATTAATTCAAGTTCAAGCTCTCCAAATAATTTTACAAACACAACTTTCTCTGCTCTTAATGGAAGTATAAATATAATCTCAAATGTTCAGATAAATGGGACTTATGATATAACAAAAACAAAACTTAATATTTCTCTAAATAGGGTGTTCTTGAATTCAACTAATTTAACTGCGCTTAATACTAGTGCATGGATAACTTTGTTTGGAGTTAGCCTCACAGATCCAGAGCCAACTTTTGATTCTAGCGATTCTGGAAGTTATGCATCCTGTCCTGCTTTAAGATGTACAGAGATAAGTTATAATTCTATAACTAGAGTATTTGTCTTTAGTGTCTCTTCATTTAGTGCATATTCTAGCCAGGAGACTCCTGTCTCGCCTCCTCCTTCTGGAGGCGGCGGAGGATGTAGTGATGTAAGCTGGACTTGCGGAGGGTGGAGCAATTGCATTGGTCAACTAAGATCAAGGACATGCACATCAAATTGCGGGAATTTAAGAACTGAGAGTGAGGCGTGTGCCTGTACACCTGATTGGAGCTGTACTGCATTTGGCTCTTGCGAGAGTGGTTTTAGAAATAGAGTATGCACTGATTTGAATAATTGCGGCAATAACAACGGAAAGCCTGATGAATCTGAACAGTGCGCTCTTAACGAGACAGGGAGCAATGCGACAGCTGGCGGAGTTGTTGGAGGCGGCGGAGGTGGGGCTAACGTGTGCATTCCTGATTATTCGTGCGGAGATTGGAATCAGTGTGTATATGATAGTGATGCAGGCAAGATAATTCAGGGAATGATAACTAAGAGCGGCCTTAAAGATAGAACTTGTTCTGACAAAAATAAATGTGCACCTAACTATATAGAACAGGCAAGCTGTAATTCCAGTTTACAGATAGCTATAAGGAAAGAGAGTGTCTGCGACACAAACACTTTGACTCTTCTTGAGAAGACGAAAATGGCGCCGATTACCAGCATAAACCTTGAATCGTGGAAGACTAAGAAACTTGATGTGGCATTTGTGCAAGAAGAGTCTATATATTGTCCAGATTGTTATAACGGGATAAAAGATGGGAATGAGGAAGAGATTGACTGCGGGGGCAGCTGCAGGGCATGTTTGCCTGAAAGCACTTTTCCAGATAATCTCAGCTGGATAACAGGTGTCTTGATTGTTCTTTCCTTGTTGCTTATTATTCCTATCTTCAAGATATTAAGGGAAGATTATATATTAGTTAGCAATATTCGTGAGCTGATTAAATCAGGAGAGGAATCTCTTAAGTTTGGGAATAGGGAAAAAGCTGAGAACAATTTCAGAAAAATAAAATGGAATTATATTCAGATTGGAAGCAGGAGAATTAGGAAGAAGATTTTGAGAGAGATAGGGGTATATCATAGAGGAATAAGAGACTTCTCAGAATTTTGATACAGAGCACAAACTATGACTTTTAAGTCATAGATGATTGTATAGTTTGTCTCTGTCTCCCAAAATCCTTTCAGATAAATCTGAGCAAACCATGGGCTTCAGCCCATGGTTAACACAAGGATTTTGTGATTTATCTGAATTTAGCCATTGCTGGGCTTTGTGGTAGCTGTTGTGAGATTATCCTCTCTGCAATAAACTTTGTGCCGACGAATTCAGATATAACTGCAGTAATTATCAAATTCTGGAATATTACTTTAAACAATCCTGGCAATAAAGGTATCCTTGTCTTCTCTGATAAATTTTTCATAAAATCATCTATTTCTTCTTTAGTAAATGATATTGGGGTTGTCTGAACTGCTCCAAGTCTTGAAACTAAGATATTTATGTTATGTCCTTGGCAGTTTATAGACTGGACTGCAGGGTCTGCAAAAATTCTATTTATTCTTTCTATGACCGGCACTCTCGGCACTTTTGGCAATTGGTTTTGCGGTGAGATATTTTGATTAGATAGTTGAATTGGAAATATTGCGGACAATTTTTGCTTGGGTGCTTCGGTTTCTGCAGGTTTTTTTGATTGTGGTTGTTTTATTGTTTCTTTAGGCGCGAGAACTGGCTCTTTTTTTATTTCTATTTCAAGTTTAGGTGGCATTTCAGCAGACTCGTCTAATCTTTCAAGCAATAACTCTTTTTCTATCTTTTTTGGAATTAGAGATTTTACAACAATTCTTTTTATAAACTCCTCTAGAAATAATGTTCTAATATCTGTGTTTTGACTCATTTTAGTTTCTAATTGGTATTGGCTTGAGGCAGGGGCTTTGTTACCGCCCTCTCTATTTCATCCATTCTTTCTTCTATGTAAATTATTCCTTTGGCAATTGTCTTGTCTTGCTCGAGCAACTGATTTATTTTGTTTAAGAATTCCTGGTCTCTTTCTGATGTTAAAACTGCAGGATTTTCTGCAAATGTTTTGGCAGTTGTTTCAAATAGCTTAAGAAGTTCCGATATCTGCTTTGTAAGGGCGTCTATTTTTTCTGCAAGATTTGCCTGCACTTTCTGCAATGCTACAAAGTTGTTAATTAGTGCCTTTGGGATTCCGGGACTTGTTGCTTTCTTTTTGTGTCTTGAAGGGTTCTTTGCTTCAACCTGTATTTTCACTACGTTTCCTCCCTTTTTGGCCATGCTTTAACGAGGAAAAAATTGTTTATAAATGTTTTTGGTAAGAGCAAAGCTTAAAACAGGTTTTAAGCTTTATATTGTTAAGGGACTGTGGTGAAGTGTTATCATACCTGCCTCCAGAGCAGTAGTCGGGGGTTAAATTCCCTCCAGTCCCATTTTTATGTTGATTACTTAACAGTTTATTTTATGTCAAGAAACTTGACAGAAAACCACACCTTTTAAGGTGTGGTAGTTTCTTGAGCATCCAAATGTCAAGAACTTTGGTTCTTGAGCATGTCAAGAATCTCCGAATTCTTGATCACTCTCAAAGTTCTTTGAACTTTGAAGCACTCAAGATGTTCTGCATCTTGATGAGTCTTAAATAAACCATGGCTTTTAAGCCATGGTAAAACTCAGAGACTTTTTGATATTGTTTTCTTGCCTGACTTTTTTATAAAACTCTGATGGCCAATTTGGTAACTTCTTTCTAAAACTGCGTATACGCTCAAAAAAGATGTCTTGCTCACCACGTGTTCTGAGCGTTGAGAGAAATTTAGTGCTATCAAAATTTCTATGTTTATATCTCAAAGACGAATACGCCAAATATAATCTTGCTGATATCATTCCTTTTGGAATGCAAATTCTGCTAAGACGATCATCACATCCATCCCAATGAAGATCAGTCTCGCCACTTTTCAAAATTACTTTTTCCGGGTTAAAAGATGGAGAAAGTTTCATAAGCGTTAGACGTGAAAACACTTCCGAGCCATCAGGATCTTTATCTTCTCCTTGCTGGTATCTTATTGCATATCTTGTGCTTGTAGGAGTATATTCAAGAATTGGTATGCTGGGTGTAATCGATGGCGTGTTAAAATCTGGCAGTGGTCTGATATAAGGCTGTACCGGACTAAACCCATCATAAAATTCTAGTGCCATATGAGCCAGTTGTTTTTGGGCAATTAATTCTTGAAAAAATCTGTCTAAAATCATCTATTTAATTCCCTTACTTTTAGTGATCGGGTTAATCCTGGTTCGTATAGAACTATTAGCTTTTCGATGCCTCCGTTATTCAGTCGTTTAGTCAGTTCTTTCCTTAAATTGTCATATTCTGCTGCTAATCTTGCAGGCTGTAGGTCAAATCTTTGAAATTCTGGGTTTTTGTGCATTATTTCCTCTCTAGCTTCAAATAACTTTTCATTGGCCGAAGATTCTTTTATGAATGGGAGAAGATATAGACTTCCTTCTTTTACGATTGCTAGCATAGCGTATATTCCGCCTTGTCTTGCTAAAACTTCTCTCCAAGCATCATAAATTTCGTTAAGGCCGTCATTCTGTTTTCTTTTGTCTTCAAACGTCATTTTTTTAATCATTTTACATTTTCTTCAGGATATCAATCTCTTCGAAAGATATTGCCGCCCCCTTAAATCTTGTGGCGTAAAGCAGAGCTTCAAGAGCTTTTTTGCCCTTAACATCGGTCAATCCTTTTTTATATGCAGAGTAGACTATTTCTGATGAGCGTATGAATTTGAACTTGGAAAAAGCCCCAAGTTTTTCTTCATCTACATGGACTCTTTTGTGTATTTTCTCAGACATTATCCTTTCCATACTCTCTGGATTTTCTGATAGGACTCTTGTCGTTCTTTCATCTATTGCTATTATATTTTTTATATTTAATCTTGTCAGCTCTTTGCTTAAGGCAAGGCACGACATTTCCCCATCGCTTACAATATTTACCCATTTGTCACCAACTTGGACAGAGTGATTTGCTATTTCTCCAAATTCTTTTGTGTCTTTTTTAATCAACTCATCTGATATTCCAATATTGGACGGCAATTCTAAGATTCCCAAATCTATAAGGTTCTGAACTCTTAATGCGCCTAGTTCAAACCTGTAAATTCCTATTGGCCTGTCCACAACTTCATATTTTACTTCTTTTGTTATCATAAACTTTCCGTCGAAATCCTCTTTTAGTTTTGTCAACAGGTCAAGAAGTCCATTCATAGAGAGATTTATTAGCGTGCCTGAGTCGAAGATTAATGCCTTTGTCATTTATACCTCTTTGATAATTTTTTTATCTTTTTTATTTAATTTGTATCTTTCTATCTTTTTTATTATTTCTAATATCTTAATATTCTTCTCATTATCTAATACATAGTTTTTTCTTTCAAAATCTGTTATAGCAATAGTTTTTCTCATGAGAAGAAATCCATTGCCATCTGCGCTCTTTTTCTAACATCTAGAGTCAGATTATATTTAATGTCTGGAATTTTTGTCTGTCCGGCATACTCTGATAACTCCCATTCTGTTATGCCTAATATTTTTGCAGTTTGCCCTAAAGAGATTCCGTGCTCATAAATTTTAGATGCTTTATTTATAGATGCTTTTCTTATTATATCCTGTATGTAGGGTCTGATATTCAGAGAGGTCGAACTAATTGTTTTTCTTGCCATTTCCATAGAATTTTCATATTTTTCTGCATTGTCTTCTTTTAAGGCATCTATTGCAAGCACAAACTGCAAATCTATTTTTTTAATGAAAACGTTCCAATTTCTTATTTTGAGGGAGTTCTTTCTCTCTATGAGCTTGCTTAGGGTATAAACAATTACCGCCATGGTTATATTTCCTGTATCCTGGTGGGTTGACAAGGAGTGTAATGTTTGATTTGAAAGTTCTCCGAGCTTTAGGACATCCTCTGATTTGATTGATTTTCTGACATTTTCAATAACCTCTATTAAGTGTCCAGCTTCTTCCATTGAAGAAGCAAGATGAAGTTATATTTAAACTTTGTTCGTTGCGTGTGGGAAGATTAATAAATTCTGGTCTCTTTAATATAGGATGGAAGTTTTGCTTGACAGCAGTTTTATTGTTTCGTGCATAAAGCATAATATAGATTTTATTGCAGAGCTTGAAGGAATGGGTTTCAAGGTTCTTCTTCCGAAAGAGGTTTTTGAAGAAATTAAAGATTTAAGATTAAATTCAGACCGCAATACCAAGGTTGCGTGCGAGGTTGCTCTAGAGATGCTTAAGAAAAGAAAAGTAAGAGAAATCTCACTTGGCAAAAAGCCAGTTGATTTGGGATTAATTGAGATGGGGAAGAGGGGGGCATATATCGCGACTCTAGATACAGTAATAAAGAGACAGATTCCAAATAAAGTTGTTATAGCTGAACATTCAAACAATCTTTTAGTAGAGAGAAGCTGATTTTTTAGTTTTTAACGAAGCAACATACTTTTCAATACCTTCCCTGACTTTTATTCTCATGTCTTCTTTTTCCCAGCCCATTGAGGGGATGTTAAGGCAGAATATCTCTCCATTGTAAAATATTTTCTGCCCTTTTGTTTTTCTAGAATATATAATCTCATTACAACTCTGTTCAATAGAGGTTTCCATAACAAAAACTGCGTCTATTTTATCTCCGTTACGAGAATGATTGAAAAGACTTCCTTCTTCCAAATTTAGGTATGGGAGCCTCATTTCAATTGGCTTTCCGTATATTAGACAAGAATAAAGATTATGTGCTTCTGTGCAGTATGCTTCTATTTCGAGGTTTCTTTCTCTGGCAATTTCTTCTGCCATTCTTGCTGCTGCGGGGCTTCTGCATCTTGCTGAGCCGCATACATACAGGTAAACTTCACTCACGAGTTTTTCTAGGATTTGATGTTTAAAAAGATTATCTGTGTTGTATTTTGTCATTTTTTTAATCATAACAATTTTTTTAAACTGGCTTTATAAAGTAAATTGATGAAGAGGATGAAGTTTAATTCTAGAGGACAATTAGTGAGCGTTGATTCTGGACTGAGCGATTATCTCTCAGATAGTTGTGACTTTGAAAAAGATGGCATCCATTTAAAAAAGTCAAGTGAGCTTGAATTTTTAAAAGAAAGGAATAATTTTGAATCTGTTGTAGACAATTCTTCTTGGAATCTCAATTCTGATTCTGGAAAGCTTCTTCCTTTAAAATTTTCAAATGGCAAAACGCAGGAAGATGTTGTAAATGAAGTTGTTGAGTTGATAAAAGGCGGTACAAAAGTTGTTCTTATTCATGGAATGTGCGGTACAGGCAAGAGTGCAATTGCACTGAATATAGCAAGGATTCTTGGCAAGACGTCTATTGTTGTTCCAGTCAAGGGTTTGCAAAGACAATATGAAGAAGATTATATGAATAAAAAATATCTCATCAAACCAAATGGAAGAAGAATGAAGATAGCAATGATAACTGGGAGAGGAAATCACGACTCTATTATCCAACCCGGAGTGCCTTGTGATGAGCCAACTCTTCCAGAACTTATAAAACTAACAGAGAAAAATTATGATAAAATAGAAGAATATTATCTCTTGAATCCGATGATTCGTGGCAAGGATATGCCAGACATAAAGCAACTTAAGAGAATCTCTGTTGCTCCTGCTAATCCTTATTGGAGCCCAATTTTGCCCTCTATTTATGAAGCGCCACTAAGAGATGCAAGAAAGAAGAAATATATGGGCTTGAATGGAAAAGAGTTTGTCTTTTATCACAGAAAAGATGGTTGTTCTTATTATGACCAATATCAGGCTTATATAGATGCAGATGTTATTATCTTTAATTCAGCAAAATATAAAATAGAAGTAGCTCTTGACAGGAAACCTCTTACAGAAGTTGATATCATAGATGAAGCTGACGAATTTCTGGACAACTTCTCTGCAGAAGAAGAAATTAATTTAACAAGACTTTCAAATTCAATCAAAACAATAAATTTGGAAAGCCCTGATGCTAAAATTGTTATTGAGAACGTACAAGAACTTATTGAGCTTGAGGAAAAGAATAAGCAAGCTCTTGGAATTGATAAAAACTCAATTTTTCGCATAGGAGAAACAAAAATAGAGAAGATTTTAAGATTGTTTTTGGAAAATAGGGAGATAGAATCTGAAGCTTCTCTTGATGAACTCAATTATACCAATCATGCCATTGAAGTTGCAAAAATGTTTGAAGATAATCTTGAAGATTGTTATCTTACATTTGAGAAAAGGGAAAAAGACCTCTATGTTCACCTTGTTGCAGCAAATTTATCAAAGAGATTTAAAGAGATTATTGATAAGAATAAAGCATTGGTTTTAATGTCTGGAACACTTCATTCTTCAGAGGTTCTTAGAAAAGTTTTTGGACTAGATGATTTTAAAATTGTAGAAGCCGAGACGTTGCATCAAGGTTCTATAGATATAACAAAAAGCGGAAAGGAGTTTGACTGCAAATATGCTAATTTTGCAGCAAATAGGTTTACAAGAAAAGATTATATTCTTGCACTTGCCGCTTCTATTGAAAAGGCAAAGAAGCCGATTCTGGTGCATGTAAATGCATTTGAAGATTTACCTACAGAAATGGAAATTGCAGAATTTGGGATAAAGGAAGTTATGTCAAAAGAGAGATTAATGGCTCTTCAGACCAATGACAAAACTGGAAAATCGATTTCAATGTTCAAGTCAAAACTAAGCGATGTTCTATTCACAACAAAATGCTCAAGAGGTGTTGATTTTCCTGGAGAAATATGCAATTCTGTTGTTTTTACTAAGTATCCAAATCCTAATGTTAAGGGGACTTTCTGGAAGGTTCTTGAAAAGACCCATCCAGATTACTATTGGGATTTTTATAAAGATAAAGCAAGAAGAGACTTCTTGCAAAGAATTTACAGAGCCCTAAGAAGCAAAGACGACCATGTTTATGTTTTATCTCCGGATTTGAGAGTTCTGGATGCAGTAAGAAACTTGCAGATTGCAGAGAGATAAGGTTATTTCTTTCCTTCTTTTATCTTTATTTTATGCTTTAATGGTTTTCCTATGATTTTCTTGCCGTTCATATATTTTACAAGAGCATTCGGGACTTTTATTGTTCCGTCTTTTTGCTGATAATTTTCAAGTATTGCCACCAGCATTCTTGAGGTTGCTATTGCCGTATCATTTAGTGTATGCACAATAACTCTTTCACCTTTCTTGTTGAAATATTTTATTCCAAGTTTTCTCGCCTGATAATCCGTGCAATTTGATAGAGAACCCAATTCTTCATACTTCTTTGTTGTCGGGCGATAAACCTCAAAGTCTGCACTTCTATATTTCCAATCAGCTAAATCTCCTGAACAAATTTCTAACCATCTGTAAGGCAACCCAAGGGCTTTTAGAATTTCATCAGAGTTTTTCATTAATTCTTGATATAGTTTCTCTGACTCTTCCGGCTTGCAGAATATAAATTGCTCTACTTTGTTGAATTGGTGAGTTCTCCAGAGTCCTTTCTCGTTTATTCCGTGTGAGCCGACTTCTTTTCTGAAACACATTGAATAAGAAAAATATTTTTTAGGCAGTTCTGCTTCCTGGAATGTTTTTTCTGAATGCATTGCAAGAAGAGCCTGTTCTGCTGTTCCTATAAGATGAAGGTCTTCGTCTTTTATGTCATAAACTGATTGAGCTATTGCTTCTTTGTTCATTGAAGCATAAATGGCCTTTTTATTTAACATTAATGGGGGCTCTATATATTCATAACCCTTTTTTGCCATAAAATCTATTGCAAATCTTATAAGAGCTTGATTAAGCATTGCAAAGTCTCCCTTGAGATAGTAAAACCCGTTTCCTGAAACTCTTGCCGAAGCATCAAAATCTGCTATTCCAAGAGCCTCTGCAAGCTGAACGTGATTTTTTATTTCAAACTTAAATGAAGGGACTTTCCCCCATTTTTTAATTTCTATATTCTGCGAAGCATCTTTTCCTGCCGGAGTGTTATCTGATACTATGTTGGGAATCTGGAGCATAATATCATTAATTTTCTCCTGCAAAATGTCTGCTTTTTTTTCTATTTCTTCAATCTGCTCAGGAATTCTCTTTGCTTTCTTCAGCAAATCGGATGTATTATTTCCAGCTTTTCTTATTTCGTTTATTTGCTTTGATATGGAGTTTCTTTCTGCTCTTAAACCATCAGATTCTGTCTTTAATTTTCTCCATTCTTCGTCCAACCCACGAACTTCGTCTATGAGAGAGATTTTGCTGTCCTGGAATTTCTTTTTTAAATTCTCTTTTACCAGCCCTCTGTTTTCCCTTATTATCTTTATGTCAAGCATATATAAACAAGAAAAGGATAATATTTAAAGCTTAAGTTGTGTTTTTGGAATATCACTAATATCATATATCATATTCATCTCAAACGCGGAAACTTCGGTTTCCTCGAAGGCTGAGATGAAAGAGCCGAGCGCACACGCGGCGTGCTCGGCTCGCTCATATTCTTAAGTAAAGATTTAAAGATTCTGACAAATCTTTAGAACATTCCGTCGAAACGACGGAAGCTTTAAAAAGCATTTTCTATAACTTAAACTATGGCGAAGGTAAGAATAAAATTAAGCAGCATAGACATAGGAACATTGAACCCAGTTATAGAATCAATTAAAGAGATTGCAAGCAGGGCAGGTGTTGCTATAAGAGGGCCTATTCCAATACCAACAAAGAAATTAAAGGTAACCACGAGAAAATCTCCATGCGGGAACGGCACTGCAACTTTTGACAAGTTTGAGATGAGAGTTCACAGAAGAATAATTGACTTGCCGGCTGAAGACAGAGTTCTTCATCCCATAATGAAGCTCCAAATTCCAAGAACAGTCCAGATAAAGATTGAGATGAAGGAGTAGATTTGAACGGTTTATGGCAAAAATTCCTGTAAAGATAAAACTTATGCATCCAGATGCAAAAGTCCCGATTTATGGAACAGAGCATTCTGCAGGATTTGATGTTTATGCTACAGAAGAGGTTGTTCTTGAGCCTGGAAAGCAGACAATTGTTAACACTGGAATTGCAATGGAAATCGAGGAAGGATATTGCGTGCAATTCTGGGACAGGGGAGGAATGGGCGCAAAAGGAATACATCATTTTGCAGGATTGATTGATTCTGATTACAGGGGAGAGTTTAAGGTTGTGCTTTTTAATTCAACAAAAGAGCCTTATAAAATTGAGAAAGGGGATAGGATAATACAGGCAGTTGTTCTGCCTGTTGTGCAGGCTGATTTCCAGATTGCTGATAATTTATCTGAGACAAAAAGGGGAGACGGCAGATTTCATTCAACAGGGAAAAAATAATAGTGTATATTCTAATGGCTATTTTTGGGTATAGATTTGTTTAATTAGGCTTCGGGGTTAGGATTTTTAATAAAATGGCATTAAATTATCAAGGTAGAACTTTCTTAACTGACAATGATTTAAAAGTTAATGTTCTTGGATTTTTTCCTGGGATGGAAATTAAAAATCTTCGCTTGAAAGAGATTTTTGAAAGAGGGTCTGGGAGAGATTTTCTTGGCGGGGATGAGATTATTGCCTATTCACAATCGCTAGTTTCTGGCGGAATGGATTTTGTCGCGGTGGAAGATGCAATTTTGGGGGATATTGATGCCGGGAAAGAATTGAAAAAAACTGTTTTTAATAAGACTGCAACGGGAATTGGAAGAGGTCATTCTCTGGGGGGGCTTTCGGGCATTGTTCTGGGCATACACGGAACTAAAATGATCGATTCTGGATTAACAGGTTTTTGCATGTCGAGGTCGTTGGTTACAAGCAGCAGGAGAAGAGAGACAACAAGCGAAGAGATAGCTGTTCCAGAATGCCTTAGAGGGAAAGATGAGATGTTGAACGAATATTTAGAAATCTCGAGAGATGTTTTTAGAGTTGCAGAGCAATTTAAGGCGCAGATAGGGAAGCTTGGCGGTGTCGAAACTTTCAATAAAGTTATTCCTTATAATAATCCTGCTGATTTGTTTTGGGCAGTTCCATTGGACACTCTTGCAGGGCTTAGTTTTGAGGTTAGAAGAGATAGTGAGGGCAGCGAAAAATTTGTTCCAAGAGAGCTTCATGTGCTTGCCGGTATGCTTCCTGAATTGGCTGAACGTGCGGGAATGGGAATAATGTTCAGACAGAGAGTAAACGTTCCAAGGGATACTTATTTTCATTATAACGTCTTTAAAAATCCCAAGGATCCAAATTACGCTTTAGAAAAGGCAGAACTAAATGGAATGTCTTTGGAGCCGCGAGTTGTCGATGTTCATAAGGAAATCACCCCCGGTTTTTGCAAGGGTTTGGCAAGATTAAATCAGCTTAGGAGGGAAACTATGTCTGAGAAGAATCCGGCGGAGCTTACTAAAAAGGCAATGCGGTATGTTTTGGCTTTGAACCAATTTTCTAATGAATATAACGAGTCTGTGAGATTAAAAGTAGCTGATTCTCTCTCATGGAGGGTTTGGTCAGAGCAGAAAAGACATGCCACATTGAGACAGAATGTCGAGTCTGTATATTCTGGCGCGAGAAGAGCATATTCCACCATGAAAGAAATGTGGTCTGTGATTCAGAGGGTTGCTAGCGGGAGTTCAAGTGCTCAATTGGATAGTGCTGAATTGGAGAAAGTTATTGTTATTGATGACAGATTAAAGCAGAGGCCTGAATTGTTAGTTCCTTATGTTTATCATACTGCAAGACAGCTAATGTTTTACGGAAAGATGCTTGAACAGGGCTTTGAAGAGCGAGATGCCTTGTTTATCGTTCCTAAAAATATAAGATTGAGGACTCTCGAACATTATGATTTAATAAACTTAATTGACTTGGAATTTCCATTGAGATTATGTTCTACATGCGAACCTGAGAGAAATGCCAGCTCATGGAAAAAGAGAGCAATAATAGCAAATGCGCTTCCTGAATTAGAGTCTTTTCTCCAGCCTAAATGCAATGTAGGTTATTGCACTGAGGGAAAGCCTTGCAAGAATGTTATGGGCTTTAGGGAAGGTTACGATCTTAATTTCCATAACGCAGTTAAAAGCGAGATGTTAAAATAGGTTTAAAAATATCATTTGTTCTTGATTTATTATAAGCCGACGTTGGACAGTGGTAGTCCGCTTGCTTGGAGAGCAAGTTTCCGCAAGGTTATGCGGGTTCGATTCCTGCCGTTGGCGTTTTTCTTCTATTCTACAACGACTGTGCCTTTCATGCTTGGATGGGGCGTGCAATGATAGTTGAATGTTCCTTTTTGATTAAACGTATGGGTGTATGCGCCTTCTATTGATAGGAGTTGTGAGTTTAATTCATTTCCACTATTAGATGTTATTGTATGCGAGGTGCTGTCTTTATTTGTCCATATAACTGTTGAGCCGGCTTTAATTGTAATTGTCTGCGGGGAAAATGCAAAGTTTTTTATGAGTGTGTTAATTGTTGTTGCTTGGGTGTTTTGGGGTGTTGCTTGGGTGGTATTTTGAGTTCCTAAAGGTTGATATGTATAATTGTATAGTAAGAAAATAACTCCAATAACAGCAAATGCAATAATTATGCCTGCAATCATGCCGAGCCATTTCTTATTTATTTTTTATGAGAGCTATTAAATTAATATATCTTTCTTTTTATGGTTTTAATTATCTTATAAACTATAATTAGTAGAAATGGGAGAGTAGCTGTAATAATGATAAGTCCAATGTTAAAATTTTTATTAATTTTATTTAAATATAATCCTGTCAGGACTATTATACTTGAAAGAATATAAGCCCATTTGAAGTCTGATGAGATTTTGAGGGCCAGTTTTTTGTTTATGTTTTCATAAATCTTTGTTGCGAAATATGGGCATATAAAAAAAGCAATCCAGATAAGAGTAGAGCTTTGCATAGTTGCTCTGTTAAGAGCATTCTCAAGTATTATTCCTGCAAGATACGAAGTTAGGGCAACTTTCCACCATCTAATTCTTTTGTATATATTTGCATAAATGAACATTATAATTGTGTAGGGGATTAGCATAACGGGATTTGCTCTTTCTCCCAAAAGTACGCCAATTAGTGTTCCAAACAATATAAAGAACCAAACACTTTTTATTTTTGAATAATCTTTAATATAAAACCAGTTTATGAATGCAGGCACTCCAATCAAAACAATATCTGCAAGAAGGAATATTACTATGTATTTCACGTTCAATAGAACAGCGTTTTCTTTTTGTAATAAGTATCCTGGGATATTTGGCAAGATAATTATTGGCAAGAGCGTAAGAACGAATATAATACAAATATAAAGCAGATTATTGAATTTTCTCTTATCTTTCATCTTTTTATGCCTTTTCTATTTCAGGGCCTTCTGGGGTGTCTTTTATCAAATATCCTCTCTCTTTTATTCTTTCCCTCAATATATCTGCTTCTGCCCACTTCTTTTCCTTTCTTAGCTTTTCTCTTCCTTCTATCAACCTTTTTATATTATCTGGAATCTTGATATTTTCTCTTTTCATCTCTTTAATTCCCAGTCCCAAAACCTCATCAAATCTTTCAAGCAGCTCTAGCTTCTTTTTTGAATCAAAATTTATATCGTCAAGAACTTTCTGAAGGGTCTGAATTGCCAGAGGGGTGTTTAAATCGTCATTTATTGCTTCCAGAAACTCTTTTTCATATTTTTTTGTTTTGTCTTCTCCATTTATTGATTTTTCTTTTATTTCTATTATCTTTTTTGTTATTCTTTCATAAGCGGACTTTGCTGCATCTAAATTTGTAAGTGTAAAATCAAGGGGTTTTCTATATTGGGTAAGAAGGACAAGATATCTGTATGCTAATGGTTTATATCCCAGCCCTTCAAGCTCCGATATTGTAAATAAACCCCCACTAGATTTACTTACTTTTTCTCCTTTAAATGTCAAAAAAGCAGAGTGCAGCCAATAGTTAACAAACTTTTTGCCTGTTGCTGCCTTGCTTTGTGCTATCTCATTTGTATGGTGAACTGGGATATGGTCTTCTCCACCTGTATGAATATCAAAATGCTCGCCAAGATATTTTGTGGACATTGCAGAGCATTCTATGTGCCA
>CAYZSY010000004.1:19511-40632 GCA_964481185.1 Candidatus Woesearchaeota archaeon
CTGGGAATCCGATTGGATAATCAGCTCCGAAATCTTCAGGATTCCATTCTTGCTGTCTTACTCCTGGAGACTCGGAGAATTTCCAGAGAGCAAAATCTGTATTGTTTTTTTTCTCTCTCATTTCTACTCTTGCTCCTGCTTTCAATTCTTCTTTTTTCAATTTTGCCAGTTTTCCATAATTTTTGAATTTAGAAGTATCAAAATAAATTCCGTCAGATGTTTTGTATGTATATCCTTTCTTCTCAAGAGATTTTATCAGCTCTATCTGCTCTTTTATGTGTTCTGTTGCCTTTGGCCAGACATTTGGAAATAAAATATTTAGTTTTTTAATGTCTTCTTTGAAAATATTAAAATAGAAATTTGCTATCTCCTGGGCCTTTTTTCCTTCTTTTTTTGCCTCTTTTTCTATTTTATCTTCTCCTTCATCTCTGTCAGAAGTTAGATGCCCTACATCGGTGACATTTATAACATGCTTTACTTTGAAGCCGTTGTATTGAAGTGCTCTTTTAAGGATGTCTGCAAAAATGTAAGCTTTCATGTTTCCTATATGCTGATACCAATAAACAGTTGGACCGCATGAGTAAACTCCAACCTCGTTGTCATTTATTGGCTTGAATTCCTCTTTTTTTCTTTTTAGTGTGTTGTAAAGTTTGAGATTTTGCATGCCTAAAAATGGGAAATGTGATATTTAAGATTGATGGTTTGATGAGGCGGTTCATAAAAAAGTGCTTCAAACAAGTTTAAATACCCTCAAAATTTGAGTTAGATGTAATTAACGAAACGAACACATTACAATAAATGGTTTGAGATAGCTATTCTTCTTTGATGAAGAAAATGACTATTTCTTTAGTTAATCGATAAGTACAGAGAACGAAAATGGAAAAGTTTAGGAAACTTGGATTGGGTGAGCAGCTTTTGAAATCCATCAAGGATGAAGGTTTTGAAGCTCCTCGAGAAATACAAGAGAAGGCAATTCCTTTAGCTCTTGCCGGGAAAGATATAATCGGCGGCTCGGCAACTGGAAGCGGGAAGACTCTTGCTTTTGGGGCCGGAATAATTGAGAAAACTGCAAAAGGGAAGGGGATTCAGGCTCTTATACTAACACCAACCAGGGAGCTTGCTGAACAGGTCTCTTCTGAGATTGCAAAGTTTGCAAAATACAAGAAATTATTTGTTTGTGCAATTTATGGGGGGGTTGCAATGCAGCCACAAATAAGCAATTTAAGAGTTGCAGAGGTTGTTGTTGGAACTCCTGGAAGAATCTTGGACCATTTAAGAAACGGCACTCTCAATTTGTCTAAAGTTAATTCTCTTGTCCTGGATGAGGCAGACAGGATGCTTGACATGGGATTTATTGAAGATGTTGAGACTATAATATCCCAGTGCCCCAGAGAGAGACAGACTTTCTTGTTTTCTGCTACAATTACTTCAGATATAGAACATATTGCTAAAAAACACATGAAGAATCCTGTTGATATTGCTGGCGAGCAACTAGTTGATCCTTCAAAACTAAAGCAGATTTTTTATGATGTTCCTTCAGACAGAAAATTCTCTCTTCTTGTTCATTTGTTAAAACACGAAAAAAGAGGGTTGGTTATGATATTTTGCAATACGAGACATAATGCAGATTTTGTAGCTCACAATCTAATTTTGAATAAAATTGATGCTGTTGCAATTCATGGAGGGCTTACTCAAGGGAGAAGAAGCAAGATAATGGATTTATTTAAGTCAAGCGAAGTTCATGCACTTGTTTGTACTGATATTGCTGCAAGGGGATTGGATATAGAAGGAGTTTCTCATGTCTATAATTATGACTCTCCTCCAAACAGCAAGGAATATATCCATAGAATTGGCAGGACTGCAAGAGCTGGAGCTGACGGGATTGCTATAACTATTGTTTCACAAAGAGATTATAACAATTTTAATGAGGTTTTGAGAGATAGTTTCATATCTATTAAACAAGAGCAGCTTCCTGAAAATATTGAAAGAGCATTTATGCAAATTCATATAAGAAGTGGCGGTCGCGGTCACGGGGGGAGGTTTGGCGGAGGAAACAGATTTGGAAATAGGGGAGAGAGAAGAGAAAATAAAGAATTTGGCGGACGAGGAAGTGGCAGTTTCCGAGGAAGGAGAGAAGAAAGAAGTTTTGGAGGCGGGGTAAGGAGATCTGATGGAAGAGGACGAGGTGAAAGAAGTTTTGGTGGGAGAAGCGGTGGCGGTCGCGGCAGAAGTTTTGGAAACAGAGGGCGAAGATATTAGTTCTTAGATTTTCCTGAAAAAAGCCTTTATCTCATCAAAAGTCTTGAGTTGCATAAGCTCGTTCCTTGATTTTGATGCTCCTTCAATATTTTTTATAAACTTGGCTCCAAGATGCTTTATGTTTGCAATATTGCTATCTGATAATTTGTATTTTTCCGAGAGATTAAGATAATCTTTGAAGCATTTTATGTTATCTTTGAAATTTGGTTGTTCTAATTTTCCTGTTTTTAAATAATTCAATGTGCGCTTGAAGATAAGAGGGTCGCCTATTGCTCCTCTTGCAATCATTACTCCATCACAATCTGTTCTTTCTAGAACTTCTTTTGTTTTCTCTGGGCTTAAAATATCTCCGTTGGCTATGACTGGAATTTTGATGGCTTGTTTTATCTTTTTTATTGCGTTCCAGTCTGCAGGAATGTCATAACCTTGAGATGCAAGTCTTGCGTGGACTGTTATCGCATCTGCTCCTGCTTTTTCTATCATCTTTGCAACCTTCAAAGCATTGTTTGTTTTAAATCCAAGACGGATTTTTGCGGTGACTGTCAGATTTGCTTTCTTTAGAATTTCTATCATTTTTGCTATTTTTTCTGGGTTCTTTAGAAGATAACTTCCTGATTCGTTCTCATAGATTTTCTCACTTGGACAACCGCAGTTGATATCTACCAAATCATATTTTTTAAGCTCTGGGATGATTCTTTTGAACTCTTCAGGATTGTTTCCAGTTATTTGTATTCCCAATGGCTTGTCTTCCTTGCAGGTTTTCATCATATTCTTTGTTTTTTCGTTCTCATGGATAATTGCGGGAACATTAATCATCTCTGTAAATGCAAGAGATGCTCCTGCTTTTCTGCAGACTAACCTATAGGGAAGATTGGTTATGTTCAGCATTGGGGCGAGAATTAGCTGGTTTTTGAGCTGAATGTTGCCGATTTTTAGTTTTTTTATGTTCATTATCCAGAACAAGAAACTTTAAATATAAACTTTCCTTTTGCAAGATATGGAAAAAGATATAGGAAAAATCTCAAAGAACGGAGATACTGATATAATTGTAAGGGTTGATGATTTTGGGGGAAAGATTGGAGTGACAATAAGGGAGTTTGTGAAATCTGAAAGATATACTGGATTTACAAAGGCAGGAACTAGAATCTCTCAGGAGAACTTCAAGGCGTTCAAGGATTTGATAAATTCTATAGATGAGAAAGAGCTTGCTGAAATGAAGCCTTCTGAAGAAGCAATTGAGAAAAGCAAGAAATTCATGGGTTCAAAAGCCGAAAAGAAGCAAGCCACTCTATCAGAGGATGAGACGGCGTTCTGAGATAGTAGAAAGTTATATAAACTCCAGTTAATATGTGTTAACTATGGTTAATATATATAAACTTAAGTTAACAAACCTTCAGCAGAAGATTTTAAGACTTTTATTTGTAGACCGAGGAAAGGTTCTAAATCAGAGACAGACGGCAAACCTATTAAATGTTTCTGGTGCTGCAATAATAAAAGCCCTACCTGGATTAGTAGAAGAAGACTTAATTGTAACAAAGCAAGATAAGGAAACTAAAAGGTGGGCGATAGAACTAAATTCAGATAATCATAGAACAATTCAGCTAAAGAGAGTAGACAATCTGAAGATGATTTATGAGAGTGGGTTGGCAGATTTTCTTGAGAGGGAATTTGCAGGAGCGGCGGTAATATTGTTTGGAAGCTATTCGAGAGGAGAGGATACAATCACATCAGATATAGACTTGGCTGTGATTGGCAGAAAAGAAAAGAGCACTCGAATAGAAGAATATGAGAAAATTCTAAAGAGGAAGATAATAATAAACTTTTATCCTTCATTCAAAAATATTCATAAACACTTAAAAGAAAGTATACTTAATGGGATAATCCTCTCTGGAAGTGTCGATTTATGAAATTGCCAGAAGAGTTTGAAAGTTATGTTAAAAAAGGAGTTGTTAAAAGGGTTAGTCAAAGCAAGCCAAGAGCAAAGTTTTTAATCAAGGAAGCAGAATTTTCTTTAGAGGGATTAAAAGAAAGAATAAAGGTAATAGAAATAAATGATAAAAATTCGAATTCAATAATAAAAGATTGTTATGATATTTTGATGGAACTGATAAGAGCCAAACTTCTTCTAGACGGATATTTTGCTTCTGGAAGTTATGCACATAAAGCAGAAATATCTTATCTTAAGTTATTAAGGTTTCCAGAAGAAGAAATTTCCTTCTTGAATGAACTTAGCTATTTCAGAAATGGGGTGCTTTATTATGGAACTATCTTGGATAAGGAGTATGCAGAGAAGGTAGTAAGCTTTATGAATAAGTTATATCCTAGATTAAGGAGGATGGTAGATTGAGATGGCTAAAAAAGAAGATAAAAAAGATCTTGGAATAACTGCAGAAAAAGACGACTTCTCTGAATGGTTTGCTCAGATGATGATAAAAACGGAGCTTGCGGATTACACCGATGTTTCTGGATGTATTGTTTTCAGGCCAAGCTCTTATGCAATATGGGAGAAGATAAAAGACGAGTGTGATATTAGATTTAAAAAACTTGGGATAAAAAATGCTTATTTTCCACTTTTGATTCCAGAGAAACTTCTCTCAAAAGAAAAAGAGCATGTTGAAGGCTTCTCTCCAGAAGTTGCATGGGTTACAGAGTCTGGAAATACAAAATTAGCGGAGAGACTTGCTATAAGACCGACTTCTGAAGCTATTATGTATCCTTCTTATTCAAAATGGATTCGTTCATGGAGAGATTTGCCATTAAAGCTAAACCAGTGGAATAATGCGGTGAGATGGGAGTTTACTCACCCTGTTCCATTTTTGAGAACTCGGGAATTTTTATGGAATGAGGGGCATTCTGCTTTTGCAGAAAAGGACAAAGCTATTTTAGAGGGGGAGGATATAGTTGGAGCTTACAAAGAGGTATGCGAGAAATATCTTGCGCTTTACGGGATGATTGGGAGAAAGACTGAGAAAGAAAAATTTGCTGGAGCAGTATTCTCTGAGAAAATACATTATATCATGCCAAATGGGAGAGCTATAGAAGGACCTGCTTTTCATCACGACGGGCAGAATTTTGCAAAAGCGTATAATATAAAATTTATTAACAAAAATGAGAAAGAGGATTATGTCTGGCAGAACACTTATGCTATCTCAACAAGAATGCTTGGAGTTATATTCGCAATTCATTCTGATAATAAGGGATTGATTTTGCCTCCAATGATTGCGCCTAATCAGATAGTTATAGTGCCTATTTTGTTTGATGATAGCAAGGACAAGGTTCTGAAGAAAGCAAGAGAGATAGCATCAAAACTAAAAGATTTTGGGGCGTTTGTTGACGAAAGAGAAGGATATAATCCAGGTTTTAAGTTCAATGACTGGGAAATGAAGGGAATTCCATTGAGATTTGAGATTGGACCTAAAGATTTACAGAATAATCAGGTTGTTTCTGTAAGAAGAGACAATGGAAAGAAAGAAAATATAAAAATCTCGGCTTTGGATAAAAAAATTCCGGTTTTATTGGATGAGATACAAAAATCTCTCTATTTGAGGTCAAAGAAGCTTTTTGAGTCAAAGGTTGAGAATGCTGGAAGCCTTGACGCTTTAAAGAAAGTAATTGAGGGCAAGAAAATAGGGATAGTTCCTATTTGCAAAAAGGAAAATTGCGAAAGTGCGATAAAATTTAAGACAAAAGGGGCAAAGGCATTGTTTATCTCGGAGGAGAAGTTAAAGAAAGGTGCAAAGTGCCTGATTTGCGGAGATTCTGCTGATTATCTAGTTTATGCAGGGAAGAGTTATTAAGATGGCAAAGAAGAAAAAAGGTTATATTTTAATTTCTTTGTTTGGGATGGTTATTACTCTAATAATTCATTACTTTTTGTTATCAGATTCTAATCTTCATCCAACTTTGCAAGTCTTGTTTTCTTTCTTGATTTTTACAATTGTGACTGGTTTAATTGTCAGGATTATGGAAAGAAGATAGCTTTTAGTTAGTTTTTTAAGTCGTATTCTCGATAGAGGTTTATGGCAAATACAACTAAGGAAAACAAGATACGACAAGTAGTTGTCACTGTCTGCGGGCATGTGGACCATGGCAAGACAAGCATACTTGATTCTTTTAGAGGGAGCTTTGTGCAGGAAGGAGAGGCAGGGGGAATAACACAAAAGATATCTTTTACAAAATATCCTCTATCTCAGATAAAATCTGCTTGCCCTCTTCTTGAAAAATCCGGAGTTAAACTTGAAATTCCTGGATTTTTGTTTATTGATACTCCTGGGCACGCGGCTTTTACAAACTTAAGAAAGAGAGGTGGAGCTCTTGCAGACCTTGCAGTGCTTGTCGTATCTATAAAAGAAGGCATAAAACCACAGACTGCAGAGGTATTACAAATATTGAAAGCAAACAAAGTTCCTTTTGTAATTGCGCTAAATAAAATTGACATGATTTCTGGCTGGAAGAAGCACGATGACTTGAGAGAGAGCATTGAAGGGCAGGCGATAAATGCAGCCAATGAATTTGAAGAAGCGTTGATGGTATTTCAAGGGAGCTTGAGGGAGCATGGATTTGATTCAGATTTATTTTACAATATAACTGATTTTACTAAGAAGATTGCAATTGTTCCAACTTCTGCAAGAACAGGAGAGGGAATCTCTGAATTGCTTTTTGTTCTTTGCGGATTATCCCAAAGATTTTTGAAGGAAAAGTTGAAGTTAGCAGATGACGCAAAAGGAGTTATTCTTGAGATAAAAAAAGAGAGGGGAATGGATTCTATCGAGGCTATTTTATATGATGGGGAGCTTAAAGAGGGAGACGAAATTGCGATTGCTTCTTTTGGAGAGCCGATTGTTACAAAAGTCAGGGCGATTGAAGAGATATTGCCTTTGTCTTTCAAATATCATTCTGTTAAGAGCGCAGTTGCTGCAACAGGAATAAGAATGCAACTCAAGAACAAAGAGGGAGTTGTTTCAGGAATGCCTTTCCAAAAAATATCTGGGAATCTTGATAAAATAAAGTCAGAATTCAAGAAAGAAATCTCTGGACTGATAAAAACAGACAAGCAGGGAATTATTATAAAAGCTGAATCTCTTGGAAGCCTTGAAGCAGTTAGTTTTCTGCTTAAACAAGAGAATATTCAGATAATAAAAGCAGATATAGGTCCAATTGGAAAATCCGATGTTGTCTCTGCGAAAGCAAATCTTGATATTAATCCTCTTGATGCAATCATTCTTGGGTTTAACGTTGAATTGGAAGAGGGAATTGAGAGGGGAAATGTAAAAATTCTTACGAATAATGTAATTTTTAAGCTAATTGAGGATTTGCAAAAGTGGAGAAAGGAGAGGTCAGATGAGATAGAAAAAGAGAAACTTCTTGGACTGGCTACGATCTGCAAGCTTGAGATTCTTCCGCAATATGTTTTCAGGAATTCAAATCCTGCCATCTTTGGCGTTCGTGTAATTGCTGGAAAAGCAAAAGTGAGGATTCCTTTAATGGATGAAAATGGAGAAGAGGTTGCAAGGATAAAATCTCTTCAATTGGATAAGGCAAGTGTTGAGGAAGGAAAGCAGGGAGATGAGCTGGCAATGGCTCTTCCTGGTATTAATTTTGAGAGAAGATTAAAAGAGATAAAATATCTTTATGCTTATGTATCTGAAAAGCAGATGAAACATTTCAGGGAAAACAAGGAACTTTTGTCTGGAGATGAACTTAAAGTGCTTGGGGAAGTCTCTGACATAAAAGTTAAGAAAGGGCTTAAAGAATAGTATTATCTTCTTGAGGTTTTGGCTTTTTTAAATTTAGCTTCTTTTGCTTGTATTCTATATCTCTGGTTGGTTCTTCAGATTGATTTTTCGCGTATGTGAACTTAAACTCTGCCTGATTGTTCTCATTTGGAAGATAGAGGCCTTCTGCTGTTGAATGTTCAGGCATTAATAATCTGCTTTCTCTTCTCTTTAAAAATGTATTAAAATCATCATCCCAATTAATTGTATTTGCTGTCTTGATTTTTTCTTCCAGCGTTATTCTCGGGCCTCCGTGGGCAATGGACCATTTTTCGCATGAAACTCGATGGTCACACAATTCACAGTGAAATCCGTAGAAAGGAGTAAATCTGCTGTTTTGAATTCCATCTGCTACATCGTCTAGAAGAGCTCTTACATATTCATGATCTATTGTGCTTCTGTGGGTTTCCAAAAGCTTGCCAGTTTTTAAGTGATAGTAGAAGATGGCACTTTCTTCTTTTGCTCTGCATGGAAACGATATTCTTTTTTCAGCTATTAATTGTCTTAAAGCAAGACTATATAGGCTGAACTGGGGATTTCTGTGTATTGAGAATGATTTGGCTAACGGGTCTCCGCTGTCAGTTTTATAATCTGACAGTACAACATGTCCGTCTTTTTCATCAACTCTGTCAAAGATTGCCATAACATGATGTTTTTTCCTAATGCCCTGACGATTGGGAAGCCCCTGAATATATAACTCGAACGGTTCTTCTCTTATAACGGGGTCTGGACGGTTTATCCAGGTTTCATAAAATTCTTTCATTATTCTCTCTCCAAGTTTCATATACCCAAAGAAGATTCCCTTAGTTTTTTCTTTTATCTCTTCTTCAGTTTTGCTTGGATTTGGCGTGAAAAAATTAATCGCCTGACTTAGAATTAATTGTCTGCCATTATTCATAGAATATTCCTTAGTTGGAAAGTGTTCTCTTAATTTCTTGGATAATCCATCCCCAGAGCAATATCTGAACCAGTGAAACTTGAAACTTTTGGCGAAACTTTCTTCGCTTTTGAAGTTTTTCTCGTAAAATTGGTCAAGCATGGAGTGAACAACTTTTCCGAATGAGAGGCGGACACTTTCTGCGACAATCTCATGTTTTATATATTTGAGAAAAAATGCAAATGAGCAGCCCTTGTACGTTGTTATTTTGCTTGCACTGTGTCTCAACTCTTTTACCATCTCTGGTATAATGGATAATAGTTTTTAATTATTATTACATCGCAATTCAATAATAACCTTTATAAACGCTTTTTTGGTTTGGTTAATGTGGCGCTTAAATTAAACATTTCAGAGAAAGGAAAGGCCTGGAAATTGGAAGTTCCAGAGGAGACTCTCTCTGGAAAGTTAATAGGGGATAAATTTGACGGAAAGGAGATAAAGCCAGAGCTTGATGGATATGAACTTGAGATAACTGGTGGAAGCGATAATGCTGGTTTTCCGTTGTCAAAAGATGTTGAGGGGCTTGGATTGAAAGGATTACTTTTAAAGAAAGGATGGGGCATGCATGACAATAGAGAAGGAGTAAGGATAAGAAAGACAGTCAGGGGCAAAACAATTTCAGGAACTACCTCTCAACTCAATATAAACGTTGTCAAGGTTGGAAAGAAATCTCTTGGCGAGATTTTTCCTGAGCAGAATAAGAAAGAAGAACCAAAAGAAGAAAAGAAAGAGTGAGGTCTGAAAAAATCAAAAGATGAAAAAAAGGGCAATTTGATATGGGTATAGTTAGTGCAATTTTATCTCCTGCATTTTTAGTAAACAATATCCAATTTATCGCTCTTGTTGCTGGCGTAATAGTTCTTGTTTTCTTTGAGGATTTAATTATTAAAAAATTCATATTTCTCTCTGCAGATTTTGTGAAATCCAAGATATCCGAGGGCGTTGGGGTTCTTTACGAGAATAATGGAATCAGATCGGGATGGGCAAAATTTATTAAAAGGTATGTTTCTGAAGCATTTGCAACATTTCTTGTAATATTTTATTGTTATGCTGGTTCGGTGTTATTGGGAATTTACATACTAGAACCGATATTCCAGAGATTAAAGTCAATTATTTTGATTATTGTTATAGGATTGTTTGTTCTGACGAATTATGTTATTAATAATTCCAAGATTAGAAAAATGTTGTTCCATCTTGATATTGACAATCGTAAGGGAAAGAAATAAAGATTAAGTTATAATTCTCAAGTAGTAAGAAAGATTTAAGTTTATCTTTGATAGAATAATGGCGTCGGTTGTCCTGGAAAGGATGCGACTATAGCAGCCTCTGTTGAGTGTTCAGCTATTAATACGAGGACAGGACTATAACTCCTTGTACGAAACTTGCACTCATTAAGCGATGTTATGGCGCGAGTGAGATAACCATTAAAATAAGGCAGATAGGTTAAGATTGACATCGCCAGTTGTTTGTGGCACTCATTCACCGAGTCCTAATCAATAGTTGAGATGAAAAGAGATGACAAAGAAAAGGCAGAAGAAAGTTTCTAGGAAAGTCAAGAAGCATAGTCGCGGGTCAAGCAAGGCGAAGAATAAGAAGAATAAAATAAAAAAGCTGCTCGCTTGGTTAAGATTAAATAAGAGCAATAAGAAAGTTAAGAAGGCTAAGAAGAAATCAAAAAGAAGATAATTCTTCATATTCATAGAAGACCAAAAACATAGCTTTTAAAATACGTTATTCTTTGAAATTTTAATGGGAGAACTTGAAACAATAAATATAGGGATGGTCGGCCATAGAGACCACGGGAAAACAACTCTTTTATACAAGCTTAGCGGGAAGTGGACTGATACGCATTCAGAAGAATTGAAGAGGGGAATTACGATAAAACTCGGGTATGCAGATATAATTATCTCTAAGGATAAAGAAGAGTATAACAAAGAGGGCAAAGGTGAGCAGATAAGGCATGTCTCTTTTGTTGATGCTCCTGGGCACGAGATGCTTATGGCAACAATGCTTTCAGGTGCAGCAATGATTGATGCCGCAATTCTTGTTGTTGCGGCAAATGAAGGAATAAAACCGCAGACAATTGAGCATTTAGCAGCTCTTCAGGCAAAGAAAGTAAAAAACCTAATTGTTGTTCAGAATAAAATTGATCTTGTTGATGAGGAGCAGGCAAAGAAAAATTACAACGAAATAAAGGCGCTTCTTAAGGGCAAGTTTGAAAATGCTCCAATCATTCCTGTTTCTGCCCAACAGGGAATAAATCTTAATAAAATCTATGGGGCAATTGCAGAGATTCCTATTCCAAAAAGGGACGAGAATGCAACACCAATCTTTATTATTGCAAGAAGTTTTGACATAAACAAGCCAGGAACAAAACCAGAGGGGCTTCATGGGGCTGTTTTAGGAGGAACGCTAAAGCAGGGGAGATTAAAAGTTGGGGATGAAATAGAAATTAAACCTGGAAGAATTACAAAGGAAGCAAACCAGCTTCATTATTATACTCTAAAAACCAAAATTGTTAAATTATTTAATGGTTCTAAAGAAGTTAAAGAATTAACTCCTGGAGGAAGTATGTCAATAGAGAGCGAGCTTGATATGGCTCTTGGAAAATCAGATGCTCTTTTGGGGAATGTGGCTTCTTTGTCTGGAAAACTTCCTGAAATGAGCACAACCTTAAATGTAAGGTTCGAGATTTTCCCTGAGGTTTTTGGTGTTAGCGGGCATGTTAAAGTAGAACAGATAAAACTCTCTGAAATGCTGATGCTAAGCATAAATACTTCTATGACTGTCGGAATTGTAAAGAAAATAAAAAAAGATACAATTGAACTCTCTTTGAAAATACCGATAGTGCCGTTTAAGGGAGACAATGTAAGCATAGCAAGGAATATTAATAATCACTGGAGATTAATTGGATATGGTGAGGTTTTATGAATGAAGTGAGATACGGCAGAAGAGTGTCTTTATTTGCATTGAGAGACAAAGATAGCGGGGTTCTTTTGCAGCATAGAGATGATGGTGCGCCTATACTTCCAAATTATTGGGCTTTTTTTGGTGGCGGGATTGAAGAAGGAGAAAGTCCTGAAGAAGCTGTGCGAAGAGAAGCTAGGGAGGAGCTTGGTATAGAGTTAAGAGATTTAAGACTTTTCAGAAGGTATGAATCTGATTTTGAAAAGTATGGCTTGGTTGAGGAATTTGTTTTTACAGCACCTTTATTATACGATTTAAATCGCTTAAAAGTGCAATTGCATGAAGGAGATAACCTTGGCTTGTTTTCATTTGAGGAGCTTGGCGAACTAAAAATTCACAAGAACAATATGTTTATTCTCAAGGACTTGTTTGAGAAGCATAAGACGCAAGCTTTAGAGATTTTCATCTCTAACCCTTTTTACTAAAGACGGCTAGTAAAAAGGTTTTTAAAGCATTTTTTGTTTAGGTTTTTGAATATGTTTTATCTATTAGAAGTTGAGGATCATGTAAGGGTGGAGCCGAAGCATTTTGGCCTTCCTACGAAAGAAGCTGTTGAGAAGCAGATAACCGAAAGTTTTGTGGACAAGGTTACAAAAGAACTTGGTTTTATAGTTGCTCTTGTATCTGTTGACAAAGTTGAGACAGGAGTTATAATTCCTGGAGATGGATCTGCTTTTTATAATTCAACATTTAAATTGCTTGTTTGGAAGCCTGAATTGCACGAGATTGTTTACGGAACAATATCAGACATTACAAATTTTGGTGCGTTTATCAGAATAGGTCCTGCACAGGGAATGATTCATATTTCGCAGACAATGGAAGATTATGTTTCATTAAGCAAGACAGGAACATTATCTGGAAAAGCAAGCAAAAGAACACTCTCAAAAGGAGATGATTGCATCGCAAGAGTAGTTGCTATCAGTTTTAAGGCAGGGGAGCCAAAAATAGGATTAACAATGAGACAGCCAGGGCTTGGATGTCTGGATTGGATTAAAGAAGACAGAAAGAAAAGAGAGTCTGCTGCAAAGGCAGCTGTCAAGAAGGCAGAAAAAGGAGAAAAGAAAAGGGGCAAGAAGTAAGATGAATAGAATAAATATAGATAAAATAGATGATAGAAAGAAAAGGTTAGAAATAATAAATGAAAACAGAATGCCTGAAATGAGAAGGACATATGATATATTAGAAACACTAATGTTGAAAGGGGACTTAATTAGTTATAGATAAAATGGCAACATCAAAAGAAAAAGCGTGCAAGAACTGCAAGACAATATTTGAAGGTGCAAAATGTCCAAAATGCGGCTCTGACAATATGATAGACAGCTTCAAAGGAAAGATAGTTGTTTTAAAGCCAGAAGAATCTGAAATTGCAAAAAATTTAAAGATTGCAGACAAGGGCAAGTTTGCATTAAAAGTAAAATGAAAATTATAAAAGATTTTAGGAATGAATTATTGAGAAGAAGGGAAGCAAAATTATTAATAACTGCAGATAAAAATCCAGGGATAGCAAGTTCTTTAAAAGCAATTGCAGAACATTTTAAGGTCGGCGAAGAATTGATTGTTGTGAAAGCGCTAAAGAGCAAATTTGGGAGAGACAGCTTTTTGATAGATTCTTTTATTTACGACTCTGTTTCTGACAAGGAAAGAATAGAGCCAAGGAAGAAAGAAAAGAAGAAAACAGATGCTCAAGCAACAAGCGCACCGGCGCCAGCAGGAGGCAAGAAGTAAATGCCAACATCATTTGGTGGTTCGTCAAAAGAGCAAAAGGGGAAGAAGCCGCACAAGAATAAGCCTACAAGCAAGAAATACGCAAAATATTCTTTAGATGGGGAGAAAGCGAAGAAAGGGAAGTTCTGCCCAAGATGCGGGCCGGGAATTTTCTTAGCTGTTCATAAAGACAGGCTTTTCTGCGGAAAGTGCAGTTATACTGAATTTAGTGTGAAGACGAAGTAAGAAATAAAGATTAATCGTGCCGTAATTTAGAACGGATTTTAATCCTATTTTATTCCCGGTTTTTTGTTCGGAGATTATGAGAATCATCCTCTTTTGATATCTTTTCTTGTCTTTTTCTGATTCGGATAAACTTCCCCGCCCTTGTTGGGACTTTCTTGGAAGTTTTGAAGAATCAATTAAAGATTCGTTTAAGTTATTAAACCCTAGAAGAGGAGGTCTAATCAATCAAAAAGAGCGATTAAACGTCCTCTTCCGGGAAAAAGAGGTGATAGTATTACTAAAGAAAGGTAATATTTAAATCTTTCTATTTTGTTGTAACTAACTAATGAAGACATTATTCCTTGTCTAAATTAGATAGACGATTGACTGCAATAACTAATTTAAAGCTATCTAATCTTGATTTTTTGATGATAGAAGAGGATAATTCTGAAAAGGGGCCTGTTGATAAGATTGGGCAGGAGCAGATTCATAGTCTTCTATTTGTTGAGAAACTAAGCTGGCAGCAAATTATTTATGATTTGATAAAAACAGATCAACTTGATCCTTGGGATATAGATATATCTGTTTTGGCAAATAAATTCCTTGACAAAGTTAAAAAACTGGAAGAAGCTAATTTTTTCATATCCGGTCAGGTATTGCTTGCCGCTTCGCTGCTTTTAAGATTAAAATCAGAAATATTGTTTGACCAATACATTCCAGGGCTTGATGCAATTTTGTTTGGTAAAAAAACTGAAGAGAAAAGATACAATCAGGAAAGAATAGAGTTTGATGAGGAAGTTCCGGGGCTTGTTTTAAGAACTCCTCTGCCAAGATTCAGAAAAGTAACTCTTGAAGAGCTTATGGGTGCTCTTGGCCAGGCTATAAAAACAGAAAACAGGAGAATAAGAAAAGTAATTGTTGCAAGACAGCAGGAGCTTGAAACCTCTTTGTCTCTCCCAAAGCACAGAATAAATATACAGGACAGAATAAGCAAGGTTCATTATAGATTAAAGAAAATATTTTCAGACCGCAAGGAGAAACTTGCTTTTTCAGAGTTCTCTGGAAGGAGCAACGAAGAGAGAATAGCTGATTTTATTCCTTTGTTACATCTTGATGGACAGCATAAGGTCTGGCTTGAGCAGGATGGGCATCTTAAAGAAATCTGGATATTGTTAAAGAGCATTTATGAAAAGCAAAATGCTGAAATACTTGAGAAAATGATGAATGAAGCAGAGAAGGCTATTGAAGAGCTTGTAAAAGAAGAGAGCAAGAGTAGGGCAGAAAATAAAGTTATGGAAAAAGATGGAGAAAGCAAAGATGACATAGGGAGCAGCATTACAGGGTTTGGCAAGATTCCAAAACAAGTTGAAGACATAAAAAATGTTGGCGATGGGCCTTTAGATGACTGATTTTTATTTCTTCAGCGCAGAAATTAATCTTGATTCAGAGAGAAGCTTCTCCTCTCCTGTTTTCATATTTCTCAATTTGAACTTCTTTTGAGAAACTTCTTCATCTCCTATAAATATTACATTCCGAATCTCAAGAGAGTTTGCCAGCTCCATTGCTTTTCCGGGCTTTTCTGAACTTACAATGCAGGAAATATCTTCTTTTCTTAGAGTTTTTGCCAGCTTCATTACCGGCTTGTCTTTTTCTATTGATATGAGCATAGCTTTTGTTGTTTCTATAGAGATGTTTGCCAGATTGGAGATTCTTTCAAGTCCAAATGAGATTCCTACAGCAGGAATCTGCCTTGAGGCATATTTGCCTATTGTGTTATCATATCTACCGCCTGCTGCGATTGTGTTCTTTTCTCCAGCGACCTTTACTTCAAATACGTTTCCAGTGTAATATCCGAATCCCCTTACAAGACTTGGCAGGAACTTCATCTCTTTTATCCCAAGCTCTTTGCATTTTTCAAAGAGCTCTGATAGCTCTGCTGCTCCATCAAAGGCGTTTTCTGCAAAGAAAGAAAGGTCTTTTTCAAGAATCTTGAACAAAGTTATAATCTGGTTCGGGTCTGCATATTTTCTAAGCCGCGATTTTGTTTCATCTGTTCCGAGCTTGTCAACTTTATCCAGCTCTTTCATCACATTTTTTATGTCTGTTATCTGAACGCTTTCTATTATTGCCTTAAGGAGTTTTCTGTTGTTTAGCTGAATCTCAGGCTTTATTTTCAATTCATCTAAAATGCCTTTTAGCAGCAAGATGCATTCTGCGTCTGAAGCGATTGAGCTATCTCCTATTATGTCTGCATCACATTGAACGAACTGCCTTAATCTTCCTGGTCCTGTCGGTTCGTCTCTAAAAACTTCACCTATTTGATATCTTCTAAATGGCAGTTTTATATTTTGATTCTGCTTCAATATTCTTGCTAATTGAAATGTAAATTCATATCTTAATCCTAAATTTCTGCCAGCCCTGTCATTTAATCTAAATCTATCTGATACTGCCTCGTCTTCTTCATTTAGGTTGTCTGAGCGCATAAGCTCGTCAAATTCAACAATCGGAGTCTCAACTGGAACAAAACCATGCAACTGGAAATGCTTTTCAATTATCTTCTTAACAGCATTCCTCTTCAAGGATTCTGGTGGCAAATAGTCCTGAAAACCCTTTACTGTGTCTACTTCTATTTTCATAGAAATACAAAATAAAAGGGATTTTTATAGTTGTTGATTGCTTTTCTTATGTCTTGTAATATTATAATTGAGAATGACTGATAAAAATAGCAAAAAGAGAAGTATAAATACATAAATTAAACCTATCTTGTAAAATGTTAATCCGTATATCAAGACGATTAGAGAAAGTATAGTCTCTCCCACATATCTTATTTTTATGTAATTTCCTTTTGGAGATGGGTTGGCTATCCTATAATAAAATCTCCTTTTTTGATCAAATGAAATTATTAGTATAAAAGAGTGTAAGAGAAAGATAAGACCCATAGTAAGCATAATGGCATTGTTAAACTGAGTTAGATTATTACCATTATGAAAACTATATAATATCCAAAGTGACGAGGCAATTCCTCCGGCAAGAACTACCCATATGAGGTTATCATAGTGCTGTCCTGCTTCTTGTGCTTGTTTATTGTTCACATATAATCTAGATCTCTATTCTATAAATATCTTTATTCGTAGGCAATGGCACCTACCTCCTGCTCAAATCGCATAGCAAACTTCTTTGCAAGGTCTATATTCCCAAGCTTTACAATGTCTATAATACCATCATAAACTAGCATTGCGCTCTCTTTTGTTCTCTCAAATTTATGCAGACGGAAAAGATTCTCAATGAGCGATTTAAGCCGTTCTTCGTCCTGCGCGTTTTTATTTTTTTGATTGTTTCTCTTATATCTATTGTGTTCGGCCATTCGAGTTACAACCTCTATAATTAGGGCCACTCTTATTAAAGGTGTTTAAAATTTAAATAGTTTATTGTTATGGACTTTGCGAGAATAATTAATTTAGAACTTCTGCAGTTATTATTTTGACTTCATTAATTGGGCGGTCGTTTTGGTCAGTCTCAACTTGGGCTATTTTGTCCACAATATCCATTCCAGAGATAACTTTTCCGAATACGGGGTGTTTTTGGTCTAAGAAATTGTTGTTTATAAGATTTATGAAGAATTGGCTTCCTCCAGTATCTGGGCCTGAGTTTGCCATAGAGATTGTTCCTCTATCATTCCTGTTATTTGCAGTAAACTCATCTTCTATATTATACCCTGGATCACCCATCCCCGTACCAGTCGGATCGCCGCCTTGAATCATGAAATCGCTAATCACTCTGTGGAAGATTACTCCGTTATAGAATCCTGATTTTGCAAGTTTCTCAAAGTTTCCAGCAGTTATTGGCATATCTTTGGATAGTTCCAGAGTTATATCTCCAAGGTTGGTGTGCAAGGTGACTTTTGTTGCTTTATCTTTTCCCATTATGTAATATCCAATTATTCCAAAAACAACCAAACAGATTATAAATATTCCTAAAATCTTTTTGTTCATAATGAAAAATAATAAGTTTGTTATTTAAATATTTCTGGGCTTGTTTCTGAGGAAACGCCCAGACCAGGAATCGAACCTGGATATCCTTGCGGAAACCTGTTCTCGAGACAGGCGCAATACCATTATGCGATCTGGGCTTTATTTGGGAAAGCGAGGGATGTTTTAAGATTGTGTTTTGTGTTTTAATCCGTAACCCTTAAATATCCCTCCCTCTTCGAGTTAATATGAAAAGAGGTTTTCATTAAATGGACCCAACGCTTCTTGCTGCAATTCTTGGCGGGATTGGCGGGTTAACTAGGGGTTTTGTCGGGCTGCTTAAGGCGCTTTCTTTGCGAAGAAGAATTCTCTGGGGATATTATGCCATAACTGTATTGATTGCTCTGATAATCGGTGTTTTTGTTGGAATTGTTTTTAATTTTGACAGCCGTCTTTCTCTGCTTTCTGGCTATGCAGGCACTGACATTCTGGAAGGAATTTACAAGTCATTTGCAGTGCAGAAAGTTTATATTAAGCCTAAGGTAAAATGAGATGAGAATATTATCAAGAAAAGTTGGCGTCTGGATGATTATTATTGGAGTTGCAATGCAATTCTTGAACATGATAACATATGACTATTGGGGAATAGATATTGACATATTTGGCGCGCTCATTTTTATTGTTGGATTAATAATTACAATATTTTGGTGGAAAAAATAAAGGACATTTAAACAAAATGACACAAAACAAAGAATTAATAAGATTCATAAAAGAGGCGAGGCGAAGGGGATTTGATGATTACGAAATAAGAGTTCCTTTGATAAAGGAAGGATGGAATAGCGAAGATGTTGAGAAGGCGTTTGATTCTATGAAAAGAAAACAACCGACTCATTATAATTTCAAAGATAAAGTTACTATTTATCTTAGCAATGACCTGTATAAACTTCTTGAGAAAAGGGCAAAGAAGAATATGCTGACTCTTCCAGAGCAGATTGAAGATATACTAAGAAGAAGCACACTAAGCTTGAGAAAAGGTAAACTTCGTAATGAGAAGATTGACGATTTGCTTGTTTCTTTATTTTCAAGGCAGAAAAGAGTCAAGAAGTAGGAATCTCTTTTTGTTTTTTTTGAGTGCGGTAATATTTATAAGCTTGCAGTTTGCTCTGGAGATATGGATAATTTAAGGTTTAGAAGAGATAGAGTTCGCTTTGTAAATAAAATCAGCAGAAATGATTTAAGGATTATTGCTAGAGAATTCTTATGTGCGCTGACAATGGAAAATATTGTCTCTCTTGATGATGTGCGTAAGAAGATGGGTTCTAATTTCAGGGTTCTTCACGATAATGGTTTTGTTTCTATTGGGCAGTCTGAATCTAATTCAGATAATGTTGCATATGTAATTAGTTATTCTAAGAATGCTGGAAAAGTTCCTATTGAAATAAGAATAAGTCCAACATTTGATTATACTTGGACAATGATTAAGTGCACAGATGTGATACAAGGATATTCTCCATACTCAAAAGATACATTTGGAAATATAATGCAGTCAAAGACATTTCTTAAAGCAGACCTTTCACGAGCGACATCTGAATTGGAAGATCTGTCAATTTTATAATCTAATGATTTATTCGGCGTCTACGATTTTAATGAGATGCCAGCCGAATTCTGTTTTTATTGGGCCTACGATGGAACCTTTTTTTGCTGAAAAAGCAGCATTCTCAAATTCTTTTACCATCATTCCTCTTCCAAACCAACCAAGATTTCCGCCTTTCTTTCCTGATGGACATAAGCTTCGCTCTCTCGCTAATTCTTCAAACGACTTGCCTTGTTTCATGTAAGTCAAACATGCTAGAGCTTCCTGCTCTGTTTTTACAAGGATATGCGATGCGTTTACTTTGTTTGCCATATTTATCTTAAAATTATGGATTTATAATGGTTTTGTTTGAGTGTTTTTTCAAATGGAATCGAACACTCTTTTTTGATTAACTCAAAAGCGGAAGGAGTTGTCGCAGAACATTGTTCCGCGAGCACCATTCAACTCTTGCGAGTTGAAGGGAATCGAACACTCTTTTTTGATTAACTCAAAAGCGGAAGGAGTGAATCGAACACTCGTCCTCGGCGCCACAAGCCGACATTCTACCATTAAACTACATCCGCCATAAAAGAGTCAATTGATGATGATATAAAAAACTTGTTAGTTTGATGGGATTAGTTATTTTGAATAAGGTAGTTGGTGTTCGATTGTTCTTGATAACAGGCCGATGGTTTATTATTATATGAAAATCTTTTCATGTGCCTGTCTATTATTCCCCTTCCAGTACTATAAATTAATTTGGCGCTTTTTGTTCTTGTTTTTTCTCGTACTTTTATTATTATCTCTAAAGGAGATATCTCTTTTTCTGCCATAAGACAAACCATAAATAACAGCCTATTTAAATTTAATTCACCTTTGACTTTCATGAGAATAAGATTTTATGCTTTGTGGCTTAGCTTGATTTGCGTAATTATATTTGCATTACAACTGGCAGTTCCAGGTCTTACAGATTTGTTCTTGTTGAACAGCAGTTTTCCTTTTGAGATTTGGAGATTTGTAACTGCTATTTTTCTGCATGGAAGCCTGGCACACCTCATATCAAATCTCTTTGCTTTGGCATTGTTTGGAACAATTCTTGAATTTGTTATTGGAAGCAGAAGATTTTTGATTGTATTTTCTGTCTCTGGTATAGTTGCTAACTTAGTTGCAATTAATTTCTATAATTCTTCTCTTGGTGCATCTGGAGCTATTTATGGTGTTCTTGGAACTTTAGTTGTTTTAATGCCTTTAATGATAGTCTGGGTTTATGGACTTCCAATGCCCCTCTTTGCTGCAGGAATTTTCTGGGTTGGAGCTAGTGTTCTTGGTTTGTTTGCACCTAGTGATATTGGCGATATTGCACATCTTTCCGGGATTGCCGTTGGATTTATCTTTGGTATAATTTATAGAACTAAAAAGGAGAATATAAAAGGGGAGAGAATCAATTTGAATGAAAGATATTTAAGAAGTTGGGAAGATAGTAAGATGAGGAATTATAACTAATATGAATTTGAGAGAGAACATTAGGGCAAAAGTTAACGGGGGGCTTGAAAGAATAACCACTTCAAAACCTTTTAAATTTATTAAAAACTCATCTCTAATTGAAAAAGCGGCTTTTCTAATTATTGTACCAGGCGCGACTTATGTTCTTGCCTCTTATTATGTTGTTAAGTATATTTCTTGTGGGAGAATAAAGGCTGATGACGATTATAAA
>CAYZSY010000005.1:0-18095 GCA_964481185.1 Candidatus Woesearchaeota archaeon
TTTCTTCTGCAACGTTTTCAGAACCAACATTATCCTCAGGTTGTATCTCATCACTCGGCGCGCTTTCATTATTCGCAGAATTATCCGCGCCTTCATCTGTCTCCTCACTTGCATTATTTTCTGGATTTGTAATTTCAGAATCACTCTCATTTACAATATTCTCACTTCCATCAGAATCAAAAACCCTTAACTCAAAGCTTATATTTGGATAAATTGTTCTAGTTCCGATTGCTCCAAATCCCCCTCCGCTCCCTTCCAAAGATAAACCTTCAGCAAAGAAATTTCCGGATTGAACAGAAACAGAACTATCCTTCACAATTTCAGAGAGAGAAAACTCTTTTGAAAAATTCCCAAGATTAACAATAACCTTTGCTTCAGTTGGAATTAATTCCCCTGATTTAAGATTGAATTTCAGAACACCTGAAAGAGGCGAACCTTCAACCCCATTTTCAATATCAAGAACAACTCTTCCGCTCAACCCCTGAAAATTCATAAAAAGATAAATTAAAGCAAAAGCAATTCCAAGTGCGACAAAAAGATAGAGGAAAGTTTTTATCCTACGCCCGCCAATTATGTTATTCAGAGAATTTTTAGAGCGAAATTCATCAGAAGAAATATATCTTGTCTTTACTTTATTTCCTTCCCTGTAAGACTCATAATAATAAGGACCATATGTTCTCCCACCCCTTTTTATGTATTTCTTATGCACCATCTGGCTCTTTTTTGCTATTATATCGTAGAAAAATTGATATATAAACATTATCCTACATAAAATAACACAACAAAATTTTACCTTACATTAAAGAGAGAAGGCAAAAAAATAGGAGAATTTTATCCTACAACAATAGACAAACACAAAAAAAAGCAAGAAGATTTATCCTACGTGAAAAATCCTTTTTTTCTTATCCCGAAATCAACTATCTGAAACTCAAATTCTGTCTCAGGCAGGTTCCTGTGCTTTCTTAAAAAAGCGACTCTCCTGCCTTTTTCTCTTACAAGCTCTATAAGACATTTTCCCCAATAATTTAATATGTCTCCCCCAACCATCTTTTGCCCATTCTCCCAGTTATAAACTTGGTTTGTAACAATTACCGGAATATCTTTCTTTCTTGCAATTTCAGACAATATCCTAAGCTGCCTTGCAAGCTCCGAACTTACTTTTCTTGCTTCTCCCTCATCTTTCTCCCTTGCCCCTGCAAAATCGAGCCTGTATAAAATTGTCATTCCATCAACAATTATCAAGCTAACTTCCTTGTCAAGATGCTCAAGAAGCTTCTCAAAATCTTTCTTTTGCTCATTAAAATTAGTTGGCTTCAAGAGAAGAATGTTTTTTAAGACATTTTCATAGTCATCTGGCGCAATCTGCTTTACTCTTTCTGTGCTAAATCCCCCTTCACTATCCATAAAAATTACCTTGTTTCCCTTTCTTGCCTGGGAAACTGCTGCGAGAATGCAAAAGTTAGTTTTTCCAGTCCCAGGGCCCCCATAAATAACACTAATTATATCTCTCTCATAGCCACCATAAAGCCACTTATTAATATCATAGCTCCCAGCACTTATCTTTGCCATGCTATTAGCACGAATAGAACATATAAAAAGAATTGTGTAATTGAATCACATCAAATCTAAAAATATCAAGATAGAATAACTCCCAGTCAAAAGAAATCACAAAATCCTTGTGTTAACCATGGGCTGAAGCCCATGGTTTGCTCAGATTTATCTGAAAGGATTTTGGGAGACAGAGACAAACTATACAATCATCTATGACTTAAAAGTCATAGTTTGTGCTCTGTATAATTAAAACCTTATTTCTTCAAAACACCTAAGATTTTGCCGCAATCTTTTTTTATTGCTCCAACAGCATCGCTTATAGCCTTTTTCACTGTCTTTCCAGAGCTATTTGCCTTGAAAATTAAAGGTTTGGAAGGATGCACCCTCTTCCACGCAGCGAACTCAATTCCATCCCTATTGAGATAAACTCTTAAAATTTCTGCTATAGTAAGATTATCTACAGATAGTTCAACAGAATCTTTTTCCTGCTTTAAAACATTAATATTCATGAGACAAAAGGTAAAAATTGATTTATAAACTTTGCTCCGAGCCCTTATCATCCCCTAAATCAACAATCTCAATAGCAGAATCGTCGCTTGTACTTCCACCCCCGTTATATTTAGTTATTTTTATCTCTGCTCCTGTTTCTTCTTTCTTATCTTCCTTTCTTGCCCAGCTTGGAATTTTCACACCACTTTCGTTACTTTTACTATTAAAGTCAATTACCTGCCTCAACGTCTTTCCGCCAGCATCAGCAACTTTGTTTTTCCTTAAGATTATCCCATAAAAACGCTCAAGCTTGTTTATTAAAATAAAATTATTTGCAGGCAAAACACCATTTTCTATCATCTTTATATTCACCTCACTCTCCCCGAGTGCCTCTGCAAGCTTCTTTCTAGTCATTTGTGTCCCCTTTCTCTTCTGAATCAATGTCCAATGAAAATTCTCCACAAGCTCTCTTAATATCTCATTATTTTTTGAGTTCAATGGCTTCCTTAAGTCTTCCATTCCAATAAATCCTTTGTTTTTCCTCTCGTCGTCTTTCTTAAGAGCAGAATCCTTTTTTAGCTCATGAAAAGACTTTCTTAAAATAAGTAATCCTTCTCTCTTGGCGTAATCTTCAGAAACTCTTACAATTTTTCCATCCTCAATTGCATCAACATCGCTTTTAGAGTATTCAATCATAAAAATTATAAAAAACACTTGTTTAAATGGTTTATTGTTCTTCAGTGCACTACTTCACATCAATGCCCCTTTTATAAATTCCTTTCAAGAAGAGAGCAATTCACCTCTAAATAATAAAAATTAATCAGAAAATATAATCTTCTCAAGTTCCTCTATTGTGATTACATTGTTTACAATCTTTTCCTCATCTATAAGAATAGAGGGAGAAGTTACTATATTATAGCTTTTCATTGCTAGTTCTATGCTTGCCAAATCCAAGTCAGAAGCAATAGGTATAAGCAGAACCTTGCCCGCATTCCTCTCTTTTATATCAGTTAAAAGATTTGAAAAGAACCTTTCTCTAGCTTTTACGCTTATATCATCTGAAAGATAGTCAAAAAAATAAACAACTGTATGAAAGCCGCCGCATCTATCTTTTAGTTTTATTGTCTCTGTCCAAAGCAAAACTCTCAATAAATCATATCTTCTGTGCAAAGAAAGAAGTGTTTCCTTTGTGAACTTGCTTGACAAATCATATTCTTCAAGTTTTAATGCTTCTCCATAAATCTTGTCCGCAAATGCAAATGTGCTTTGAACAGACACACCACAGCTCAAGTTTGAATTACCTGTCAGCTCCCCCCTTAACTGCTCATCAAGAAGATTAACTTCTGATCCAAGAAGTCTCAATTCAACTTCATTTGTTCTCGAACTCTCAAGATAAAATCCAAGAATAAGTCCCATAGCAAAGATGATTACAGTAAAAACTAGCGCCTGCCAAAAAACATGCTTGCTTTTATATTCTACCATTTATAATCTCCTCTCAATATCCTATAAGTCGAAACCACGAGCAAAAGAGGATAAATTGTGAGATATACTAGACTATAAAACAAGAAGTTAAAAATGTTGCCCCAGTGAGATTTCTGAAGTTTCACAGTTCTCAATCCAAAGATTGTAAAGAACATCCCCAAAAAGAACAATGCTGCTCCAAAAAAATTCAAAATGGAAGGAGCAAATGTCAAGTCTTGAAGCCTTAAAAGAGTACTGTCTGCATAAAGAGCATATTTCGTAGTTATATATCCTATAATAAATCTTCTGGCAAAAAGATAAGAGAAAATCCCCAATCCAAACAACCCAAGAAATAGCGAGAATGTGAAGAATGGGATTATGAAAGCCCCAAGCATTCCTTTTCTGAAGAACAAGTTTTTATATTTCCAGATGCACTGCTTTCCGCCAATATTCCATCTTACTCTTTGCCTGAACCATCTCCAAAATTGATTCGGTGTTTCCGAGTAAACTCTAGTTGCAAGACACATTCTCACTTTGTAACCATGAGAGAGCATTCTCCAGACAATCTCAATATCTTGAGTCATATTTTTTGTGTCAAACATCCCAACATCAACCAAAACCTTCTTTCTATAAAGTGCAAATGGCCCTGGAGTGACATAAACAGCATCTACAAAATCAAGCAGCTTTCTGCTCCATGCAATAACAGCATACTCTATTGCCTGAAGCTTCTGAATGAAACTCCTCGGCTCCCGAGCAAGAACAGCGCAGGTTACTCCACCAACTTTCTTATCTTCCTGCAAAAATCCAATCATCTTTCTAAGAGCATCTCTTTCCGGTGTTGAGTCTGCGTCTGCAACAGCAACATAATCGTACATGGCAGCTTTTATTCCGATATTTGTAGGCTCCGCAGCCATCCCAGAGTTCCTCTTATTTACAATAACTCTTACATTATTATATTTCGCAGCATATTTTCTAGCAACTTCAACAGAATTATCATTGGATTTGTCATCAACAATTATAATTTCAAGTTTATCTTTCGGATAATCAAGATTCAGGATAGATTCTATAGTTCTTCCTATTTTATCTCCCTCGTTGTAACAGCTAACTATTATACTTACAGGCTCAATTTTTCCATGAGGATAATAAAACATCCCGCTCTTATTCTTAAAATAAACCATTAAAAGAAGAACAGTCATATAAAGACCTATAAACATGTAAAAGAAAAATACAAAATCAATAAAACTCAAAATCATGTTCTCTCCTCAAGAGCCGGTTTTGGCTTGCTCGGCACCATTATTTTGTTCTTTCACCTCTGGAGAATCCTTTGTAGTCGCTTCTTGTTTAACTCCTTGCTTATTAACACTATCAAACCCCCCAATCATCTCAAAATTATTTATCTCGCCGTTGTTTCCAGTCTGGCTGAAATAATCAAAAAAGCTCTCATTAAGACTTAGCTCAGAAGTATGTCCCATTTTCTTTTTATTTACAAGCCCCCTTAAAACAAAATTCTTTATGTGCTCATAAGCCTTGTTCCCTCTTATCTTAACAACCACAGATTGCTTTATCGGTTGTTTATATGCAACCAATGCAAGAGTTTCCTGCTCAGCTTTTGTAAATTCCGAATTCCCGCCTGCAAGCTTATTAACCATCCATACATATTCTGAAGAAACATCCATTTTCCAGAGATTATTCTTGTTTACTATCTCAACCCCTGCATCCTTGTACTTCTCAGACAAGTCTTCAACTATTTTCTTCAGCAAGATAGGATTGACATCAGTGAGCGCAACAAGCTCCTGAATGCTCATAAATTTTCCGGAAATAAACAAAGCCGCCTCAACTTTCCGCATGTTCTCTTCTTCTATTTCCCTGTCAATCTCGTCTATGCTTTCTTTGTTCAGGTGCATGTAAATGTCTATCAATAAAGGTTTAAAAGTTTATATCTATCTGTATGCTGCTATCAACAGTCCCTCTATTATTGCAGCAACTATTAGCAACGGCAAGATTACGCAGACAAAGATAATTATAGAATTTTTTGCCCTTTCAACAAGCTCTTTTCCTCTCTCTTTTGCAAAAATAAACATACCAAGCCTTATCCCAAGACTAAGAGATATAAATATTGCAGGAATTTCAAATATACCATGCGGCAAAATTCTCCATAATTCCTTAAACCCTGAACTAATCCAGACAATTCTTACCACATATCCAAGCAAAACGCCGTTTAAAACTGCATTAATAATTGGAAAAATTCCTAAAAAGACTCCTAAAATCAAGCCATAAAAAGCACTTGTAATGTTATTCTGCAAAATAAATAAAACTAGCCCGATACTATCTAATCCTCTGACTTTCTCAACAATCTCACTGATTGCTTTATCAAGAAAACCCAGCTTGTCAAAAAAGAGAACCCCGAGAAAAATGCCACAAAGAAAAATTAAGGCAACTGCAATCATATAATTCCCGCTCTCTCTCAGATATTTTAAAGCATTCTTAAACTGCTCTTTAAACGCACCCTTATTTCTTAATTCTTTTGTCTTTGCCATATTTTTATTATATAATCAAACTTAGTATTTAATCCTGACGACTTTGCACAATATTTTGCGATATTCATCATTTCTATTCTCAACAACACACATCAAATAAATCTTATCGGAAATATCTCTGCAGAAGTGCTGTTTTTCTGCGGTATTTAATTCTAAGATAAAAACCATAGACCAGTCCTGTCAAAAACCCGCCAAGATGCGCAACATTTCCAATTGGAATTTTACCTAAGACAGATAATACCCACATAATAACAAGCACAAGAGGTATCATAATATATCCTGGAAGAGAAAAGAATGGAATGAAGATTATCCCAAACCTCATTTTTGGAAGCAAGACAACAAGCACACCAGCTATTCCGAAAATCGCCCCTGAAGCGCCAAGCATATAAATATCAGGCGAGCCAAAAATCTTCTCCAAGAAGCCAAATCCAAAAAAGCCAGCCAGAAAAACAGAGAGCAAACCTGCCAAAACTCCTGAAATCAAATAAAACCAAATAAATCTTCTTCTTCCAATTATTCTTTCAGTAATTGCTCCAAGCGAGAACAATGCAAACATATTGATTAGTATATGAAAAATTCCGCCGTGCGAAAAGATATGAGTTACAATCGTCCATGGATATTTGCCTGTCAGGAAGTTAGATGCGCTAAGTGCAAAATATTTTATAAAATCCTGGTTTATTGCCAACAAAACAAATTCAACTATAAAAAAAATGGAAGTTATAACAATAATCCACCAAACAGCCGGCTTTTCTCTAAAATCCATTTTAGCGCCCGAACAACTTCTTCAGCCTCTTTCCAAATTTATTTATCTTCCTAGTCCTGCCTTTCTTAATTTTTCTCTTCTTCTTTTTTAATTTTCTCATCTCGCGTTCTTTCTTCTTTTTCTTAATTGCCCTCTCCTTCGCCTTTTGTTTTGCCTCTGCCCTCATTTTTCTTGCTTTCACTGCCTCTTCTTTCTTGCCTACGATTCCAAGTTCTCCTTCAACACTGGCAAGAACCTCCTCCATTTTTGCAATTTCTTTCTCAATGTGCTCTATCTCTTTTTCCTTGTCTTTTATTTGCAAAACCTCTCCGCATTCAGGGCAAAGGTAGTTGTAAAAAAGGGCGGTTTCTTCATTCGATTCTATGTTGCAGTTCGAACAGTGATAAAATCTCTCTGTTTTTTTCAGATTCAGCTGGTTTTTTAAATTTCCAACTTTTGCCAAGATTTTCTCTTTTAGTTTGAGCAAGCCCTTGCCAGTATTCATTGTCCAGAAATAAGTATACCATCCACCTTTCTTTTTGTCCTTTTTTCTCACAAAACCCACAACTCCTTCATCAGCAAGCTTGTAGAGTATATTCCTCGTCTGATTTATTGTTAATTTTAGCTTTTTTGCAATCAAAAATTCATTAACATTCTTCTTTTCATAGAGAAATTCGACCATTTTTGCTGCATGTTCTCCTGCAATTGCAGAGACAACATTCTTCAGAAGATTAACCTGCATATATCTCTTTAAAAAAATTCAATTAAAAAGCTTTCGGATAGATGTTACCATTATATAATTAATAAAAAGCTATTTAAATAAACTTAAAAATATAACACAATGTTCTGGGAAAAAAAGAGCGACAGAAAAACTCTTCCTGAATTGCCTCCTTTGAGGCCTTTTTCATCATTTGAATTGCCTAAAAAAGAAGAAATTCTTGAAAATAACTCAGATTTATCTGAAGACAACCAAGATTTTAAGGAGGAGCTGCCAGAGCTCCCCTCAAAATTCAAGCTCCCAAAAATAGAGGACTTGAAACTACCTGCTGAAAAGACGAGTTCTGAGATGGCTCACGCAAGAACAGAAGATGTTTATGTCAAAATAGACAGATTCCACTCCGCAAGAAAGGCGCTTAATAGCGCCCGCGAGAAATTAAAGGAAATCGAAGAAAGTATGAAGAAGATTCGTGAAACAAGAATGAGAGAGGAACAGGAATTGTCTTCCTGGGAAAATGAGATTCAATCAATAAAGACAAAAGTCGAAGATGTTACTAAAAACATTTTCGAGAAAGTAGAATGAGTCAATGATTTCAAATAAATATAAGGGAAGTTGTTAGCAAGACCTCAAGAATGAAATTCTTGATGGCATCCAAGAACATAAGGTTCTTGGTGAACAGTAGGTATCTTACAAATGAGTGAATATGTAAAAGTTAAGGCGCCCGAAATAACATATGGTGCAACAAATCTTCTCCAGTCACAAATAAGCCTCATTACAACTCTGCAGCACTACCAAGAATACAAGAAGCTAAGAAAAGATGAATTGTCTGCAAAGATAGATTTTAAGAATAAAATAGAAAAGCTCAAGGAACTCCTAGATAATCTAAGTAGAGCGTTGCCAGAATCTAAATTTTTAGAGGAAAAAAAGGAAAAAGAGAAGCTTGAGAAAGAAATATCCTTAAATTTCTCAAAAGAAAAACCCATAAAACAAAAAAAGCAGGAAAAAGCAAAATCAGATAATGCAACTCTTTCCCTTGACGAGGAATTGGAAGAAATAAGAAAAAAACTTGAAAAGCTAAAGTGAGTAAATAAAACTAACAATAATTCTTACGTCCACATAGAAGAGTTTATAAGTATTGTGCCCGTATAATAAACATGGCCTATACAGAAATAAAAAAAATAAATGGGAAAAACTACTTTTATAGAGTCAAAACTATAAGGGCAAAAAATAAGTTTAAAAAACAAAGAATTTATCTTGGAAAAGACTTGAAAAGACAAGAATTAGCCGAAAGAGAGAATAAAGCTGACGATAAGCTAAACGCAAGATTCCTGTCTTTAAAATTAAAAAAAATAGTTCAAAGGATTAAAAAAATATTAAAAGAAAATAATATAAAAAAAGCAGGCATATTTGGAAGCTATGCGCGCGGAGAAGATAAAAAAGCCAGCGACATTGACATTCTAATAGAACCTACAAAAAACATGGGTTTTAGATTTGCAGGATTAGAAATTCAATTGACAAAAGCTCTTAAAAGAAAAGTAGATTTGTTAAGCTATAATGGAATAAGCCCATATTTAAGAAAGAGAATCTTAAGTCAGGAGGTTAGAATAATTTAATGGAAAAAGAAGATATAATATTCATCGAGCATATTTTAGACAGCATAAATGCAATAGAAAACTTTTCCAAGGACATTTCGAAAGAAGAGCTTATTTCTAATAGGTTAAAGCAAAGTGCAATAGTAAGAGAGATAGAGATAGTTGGAGAGGCAGTTAAGAATATCTCTAAGAAACTTAAGAAAAAACACACGGAAGTTGAATGGAAAGATATTGTTGGTACAAGGGATAAAATGATTCACCATTATTTTAGCGTTGACATAAACGTGATATGGGAGATTGTTAAAACAGATATTCCAGAACTCAAAAGCAAGGTATTAAAGATAAAAAAAGAGATAATGGACAAATAATTTTATTCAAAACCACCATTTATACAACATTCCTATAAACAATCTTTATATATTAACATCACTCTAAAGATATATGGAAATTAAAACAAGGCAGGATTTAATCAGAAAATACATTGATTTTTTTAAGAAAAAGAATCATAAAGAGATTCCATATTCATCGTTAATTCCTGAAAATGACCCCACAGTCCTATTTACAACGGCAGGAATGCACCCTCTTGTGCCTTTCATCCTTGGGCAAAAGCACCCCCTAGGAAATAAATTGGTTGGTGTCCAAAAATGCATCCGCACTGGAGATATTAAAGAGGTTGGCGACGAAGTACACCATACTTTTTTTGAAATGTTGGGAAACTGGTCTCTTGGAGGCTATTTCAAAAAAGAGGCAATTGAATATTCGTTTGAATTTTTAGCAAAAACCCTAAAAATTCCAAAAGAAAAAATTGCAGTGACAATATTTGAAGGAGATAAAGATGCTCCTAAAGATGAAGAAGCTGAAAAAATCTGGATTTCAGCAGGAATTCCTAAAGAAAGAATAGTATTTATGCCAAAAGCAGATAATTGGTGGGGGCCTGCCGGAGAGTTTGGTCCATGCGGTCCAGATACAGAGATGTTTTACTGGAAATCAAAAGCAAAACCTCCAAAATCTTTCAACCCAGAAGATAAAAACTGGGTTGAAATCTGGAATGACGTTTTCATGCAATATAACAAAACAAAAGAAGGCTATAAGAAAGCAGCCCAGAAAAATGTAGATACTGGAATGGGTGTAGAAAGAACGATAGCAGTTCTCAATAACCTTGAAGATAATTATCTCTCATCAATATTTCAGCCAATAATAAAAAAAATTGAATTTATCTCAGGAAAAAAATACAAAGAAAAAGAAAATCAGAAAGCTATGAGAATAATTGCAGACCATATAAAGGCTGCAACTTTTATTCTGGGAGACGAGCGAGGCATAAACCCCTCTAATATCGGGCAGGGCTACGTTCTCAGGCGTTTAATAAGAAGAGCAATAAGATATGGAAAGATTTTAAGGATAAAAGAGAAATTTATATCGGAAATAGCAAAAGCCATTCTGCCAATTTATCCAGACTATCCGGAGCTGAAAAAGAATCAAAAATTTATAGAAGAGCAATTGAGGGAAGAAGAATCAAGATTTTCAGAGACTTTGGAAAAAGGCCTATTAAAATTCAAAGAAATCTCAGAAAACAAAAAAGAAATCTCTGGAAAAGACGCCTTCCTTCTCTTCCAGTCTTATGGTTTCCCAATAGAGATGACAGAAGAATTAGCAGAAGAGAAAAAGATAAAATTAAATGAGAAAGATTACAATTTAGAATTTGAGAAGCACCAAGAACTAAGCAGAACTTCTTCAAAAGGAATGTTTAAATCTGGACTGGCAGATAATTCTGAAAAAACCAGAAAGCTTCATACTGCGACACATCTTTTGAATGAAGCATTAAAAATAGTCCTAAAAGACAAGAACGTAAAACAAAAAGGCTCAAACATAACTCCAGAAAGATTAAGATTTGATTTCAACTTCTCAAGAAAATTGACAGACGAAGAATTAAAGGAAATAGAAAATTGGGTAAATAACAAAATATCTTTGAGTTTAAATGTAAAAAGAGAAGAAATGCCCCTTAAAGAAGCATTAAAGAGCAGGGCAGAAGGCGAATTCGACACAAAATACCCCAATGTTGTCTCGGTCTACACAATAGAAGATAAAAAAAGCAAGAGCAAGCCAATAAGCAGAGAAATCTGCACAGGCCCTCATGTTACAAACACAAAAGAAATTGGCAAATTCAAGATAATCAAAGAAGAATCAATCGCCGCAGGCATTCGCAGAATTAAGGCGGTTGTTGAATAAGACTAAATTCAAAATACAAAAAAACGCAAACTATATAAATAAGATTATATTGGTATAACCATGATAGAAGCTAAGGCAAGACTTAGAAAATGGGGAAGATCTTTCGGAGTAGTAATTCCTATGGAAAAGATAAAAGAAGCCAACTTGAATGAAAATCAGACCATTACAATAATGATTACCAACCATAAAAATCCTTTTTTGGAAAATTTCGGGAAGATAAAACAAAAAAAGCCAGTTAAAAAAATTCTGAAAGAAATAAGAGAAGAGGGCTGGGATGAGTAAATATTTTTTTGATAGCTATGCATTATTTGAGATTGTATTTGGAAATGATAAATATATGAAATATGCAGAAGCCGGCGGAGTTACAACTATATTTAATATAGCTGAACTAAATTACGGACTAAAAAAAGAAAGATTGAAGGAAGAAGCTGACAAGATAACAGACTCATTCAAGCAAGCAACAATAAAAGTTTTTTGGGAAGATCTTAAAGAAGCAATGAGCTTAAAACTAAAGCATAAAGACCTCTCCATTCCCGATTCTATAGGATATACAACTGCAAAGCGCTTAGGAATGAGATTTTTAACAGGAGATGAAGATTTTAGAGATTTCGATAACGTAGAATTTATTAAAAAATAAACAATCAATTTTCACCTAAAAAACAAACACATATAAATTTTAAAATAAACCCTCGACAAATTTTTATTCCTTGAAAGTTCGTCACACTTTTGTCTTTTTCAAGTTGCTCATTATTTAAAGATTGATATTCTGCAAAATAATCTTTTAGATTTATAATTTATATTTAAACTCCAAAACCCTATAATCAGCATGGAAAGCCAGCAACTCTGCCTGATGCCTGCAACCTGTGCCAATTGTGATGAGCTTTTCGATGCCAGCAACGACTTCAAAAGAGAAGAAGAAATAACTGAAAGAGAGCTTCTGAAAAAAAACCAGAAACTGCTCTGCTGGAACTGCAGGCCCGCAAAAGAATTTAGAAGAAGATAAAATTAATCTTCAACAAACAAACACCACTTGCAAGCGTCCTCTACATGCCTTTTTGGGCACGACCCTCTCAACATATTTCTAAGCTTAATAACAAAAAAAACATTTTGCTGATTATATCAAGACTAGAAAACCATAAATAACCTGGAAATATAGAAAATAATGGCAACATATTCACATTCAAAAGTTTCTACATTTGAAAACTGCCCATTCCAATACAAATTGAAATATATTGATAAAATTAAGGTGGAAACCCCTACAACCATTGAAGCATTTATGGGGGATATAGTTCATCAAACTCTTGAAAAGTTGTACAAAGACAAAAAGTTTGAGAAAGAAACTTCTAAAGCGATTCTATTGAAATTCTATAATGACTTATGGAAAAAAGAGTACTCAGATGACATCAGAATAGTAAAAAAAGACTTGACATCTGAGAATTATAAGAAGATGGGCATAAAGTTTATTGAAGATTATTATGATTCTCACAAAGATGATGATATGACTATTTTAGGATTAGAAACTCAAGACAGAATGACTTTACCTGATGGAAGTCAATGGCATGTAAGAATTGACAAATTGGGCTGCAAAGGAGATACTTATTTTGTTTGCGACTATAAAACAAATGCCAGAATGAAAGACCAAGAAGAAGCAGATTCAGATAGACAACTAGCAATGTACTCTTTTTGGGTTAAAGATAAATTCAAAGACGCTAAAAAGGTCATATTAAAGTGGCACATGCTTGCCTTTAACAAGGAAGTTACTTCTGAAAGAACGGACGAACAACTTAAAAAGTTACAGCAAGACGTTATTTCGGTTATTAAAGAAATTGAAAAAGCTGAGAAAAAAGAGGATTTCCCAAGAAAGCAAACTGGCTTATGCAACTATTGTGTTTACAAGGAGTTATGCCCAAGTTTTAAGCACCAAACCCAACTAGAAAATCTTCCTATTGAGAAATTCAAAAAAGACGACGGCGTCAAATTAGTTGATGAGTATTCTGAAATTAAAACAAAAATCTCTGAATTGGACAAAAAGAAAGAAGAATTTGAGGATAAACTTATTAAATTTTCAAAACAAATAGGAATAGATGCAATTTACGGATCAAATAATATTGCAAAAATAAAAGAATTTGAGAAAATTATCCTTCCAGAAGAAAAAGAAGAATTTTTAGCCTTGCTTAGAGAAAAAGGGGTTTACGATGCCTGTTCTATGGTTTGCTATCCAAAACTTCAATCAAAATATTTCAAAGGAGAGTTACATAAAGATATTCATGATAAAATTACTAAAGAAAAAGATTGGAGAATTAGTCTGAGTAAGAGAGATGATTTAAACGAAGGAGAATAAGCCTATTCAACAAAAATCCCCGGCTTTCCGGGCTTTGTCTTTCCAGCCTTGCCCTGTGGGTCATATTTCTTTTTGTCATTTACAGCAAAAATCTTCACTTCCTTGCCTATTCTCTTTGTCAATATTCCAGAATCGTAATTGCCAAATTCATTTGGTATTGTATAAATGTAAATTTTCTCAGCTTCTTTTCCGCTTTTTTCCTTTATTATTTTCAATATGTTTAAAATATCCTCAACTGTCTTTTCTACATTCTTCTCCGCCTCCTCAAATTTCATATCTATTTTTTTCTCATCCACCTCGGGCCATTCAGAAAGTGAAACAAGCCCCTTCCCTTCCGCATCTTCCCATAATTCCTCTGCAATATGCGGACAAAACACGCTTAACATCTTGATAAAAGATTCTCTGTCTTGCTTTGAAATTTCCTTTTCATGAAGAATTATTTCTACAAGCTCTCTTAATTTGATTACGGCAAGGTTATAGCTGAAATTTTCTATGTTTTCACTTACCCCTCTTATTGCAAGGTTTATTTTGCTCTCAACTCTTGGCGAAGATTTTCCATTCTTTATTTTAGGTAAAAATTCAAGAACTTTTGCTGTAAACTTGTGCATACTACTTAATCCACTATCACTCCACATAGAATCTTTTTCAGCAGAAGCCATTGAAACAAGAAAGATTCTCAAGCTATCAGCAGAATATTTTTTAATCATTTCAAGAGGATCAACAACATTTCCTCTTGATTTTGACATTACAACTCCATCCCCCCCATGAACCATTCCTTGATTAAAAAGATGAAGGGCGGGCTCATCAAAATTTAACAATCCAATATCCCTTAAAAACTTGGTATAAAATCTGAAATAAATCAGATGCATGCAAGCATGCTCTGCCCCTCCAATATACATGTCAATTGGCATCCAATAATCAATTTTCTTCGGATCAAATATGGACTTATTATTATGCGCATCGCAATATCTTAAAAAATACCATGAAGAATTGACAAAAGTATCCATTGTGTCTCTCTCGCGTCTGGCTTTTCCGCGACATTTAGGACATTTTGTCTCAGCAAAAGCTTTGTAATCAACAAAAGGATTTCTCTCACTTGTAAATTTTATTTTGTCAGGCAAGACAACAGGCAGCTCTCTCTCATCAACGGGAACAATTCCGCACTTATCACAATAAACTATCGGAATAGGCGTTCCCCAAAACCTCTGCCTTGAAATAAGCCAATCCCTTAGTTTATAATTAATGACTTTCTTTCCAAGTTTCTTCATTTCAAGAGCTTTTGTTATATGCTCCATCGCCTCAATATTTTCAAGCCCATCAAATGCCCCAGAATTAATCAAATTCCCAGCCCCACTATATGCTTCTTTCATTAAATTAGAACTAAGTTCTTTATCAACAGGATGAATTACTGCTTTTATCGGAATCTTATATTTCTTTGCAAACTCAAAATCTCTTTCATCATGAGCGGGCACTGCCATTATCATTCCGCTCCCATAATCAGCAACAACAAAATTTCCTACCCAGACAGGAATTTTATCCCCAGTTAAAGGATGTCTTGCATAGCTTCCTGCAAAAACCCCCTCTTTCTCCAAATTCCCAATGTCTTTCTCGCTAGTTGATTTAATCTTCTTCAAAAACATTTCAACATCTTTCTTTTGTCCTTTTGTTACAATCTCCATCAATTTAGGATGCTGAGCAGAAACAACCATAAACGTAACACCAAACAATGTGTCTGAACGAGTCGTAAATATCGGCCATTTCTCTCCGCTAATTTCAAACAATATCTCTGTCCCTTCGGATTTCCCAATCCAATTTTCCTGCATTGATTTTATTCTTTCAGGCCAGAACTCAAGTTTCTGGAGAGAATCGTATAATTCTCCCGCATATTTTGTTGTCTTGAAGAACCACTGCTCAAGATGTTTTATCTCAACATCTCTATCTTCATGCCTCCAGCACTTTCCTGAATGAACCTGCTCATTTGCCAAAACACTATTGCACTTAGAGCACCAGTTAACAGGAGCTTTCTTTCTGTAAGCAAGACCCTTTTTATACATCTGAAGAAATATCCACTGATCCCACCTGTAATAATCCGGCTTGTGCGTCTCAACAATTCTTGTCCAATCGTAACTTAAACCCAGTGCCTTAAACTGTTCTATAAATCTCAAGATTGCTTCTTCTGTAAATTCCTTAGGATGTGATTTTGCCTTTATCGCGGCATTCTCCGCAGGCAGCCCGAAAGAGTCAAACCCCATTGGATGAAGAACATTAAACCCCTTCATCCTCTTATATCTCGCATAAATGTCTCCCATAGTATAATTAAAAGCGTGCCCCATATGCAAGCCAGAGCCAGAAGGATATGGATACATTTCAAGGCAGTAAAATTTTTTCTTTTTCCCACCCTCTTTAACCCCAAAAGCTTTTTTCTCTTCCCATTTCTTCTGCCACTTTTTCTCAATTTTTGAAAAATCACTTTTTCTATTGCCTGATTTCATAGAATGGCTTAATTAATTATAAATTTAAAGCTTTGTTTTTGTTATCTGACAAATTCCACATTTTTAAAATTCTCAAATTGCTCATCCCCGGTAAGAAAACCAATCCCCATCCTCTTAGCTATGATATATCCAATACAATCAATATAAGAAATATCTCTTTTATAATTTTCATGCCTAAACTCACAAGCTTCTTTTATTACATTATCATTATATTTTACACAAAACTCATTAAAGAAATTAAATGCTTCTTCAGCTTTTGCCTTTCCATACAATCTCAATAACGAATAATATAGCTCCATAAGATTAAGTTTTGTGGTTATAACAGAAACATCCTTTTGTGCATATACATGATAATTTTTACTTGCATGCACTATTTCAAACAGGGCATATGTATCAAAGAATAGAGTTTTTACTTCTTCCATTTTTTTCTATCGGACGCGCTCTCCCATCCATCCCTAGACAAATTCTTCATCTCCTGCCCCGACATCTTTCTTTTTTTCACCAAACCATATATTCTTGACAAATCCGCTATTTTTACAATTTCTATTACAATCTTATCACTCTCCTTTAATTTTTTCTGTTCCACAATCTCTCTAGGTAAAACTACACCCACCGAATTTCCCCACTTTTTAAGTTGAACTTCTACAGCCATCTTACAATTATACTTATGTATAACTAAAGTATAACTAATATTTAAAGCTTTTGTTCTAAAAATCCTCTTTTATTGAATCCAAAACACCTTTCTTTCTAAGCTGGTTAACAGCAGATGAATTATATTTGAATATTATATCTCCTTTGCTGTCATCATCAGCCCAGGGCACAATCAATACAATATCTTTTGGCCTTAGCCAGAGGAACTTCTTAAATCTTCCAGGAATCCTGCAATTCCTCTTTTTGCCATCTGTAGAATGAACTTCCATTCTGTTTCCCCCAAATCTCTGCACTACAACTCCAACAAACTCGCCCTTCTTTGGAGTTCTAACTCTAACTGGAATTCCCCCCTCTTCCCCAAAAAGTTCTTCAGCTTCCTTGCCCTCAATATTCTCTGCAAACTCACCAAACTCATTAGTCATGCTATTAAATTAAAAAAGAACTTTTTAAAGCTATTTAAATTGTTTAAAAAGTTCTTTAACGATTAGCAGCAAAAGCCAGAATAATAAATATAATGCCTAGTTATAAAGGGCAGAACTACCAAACCAGCATCAACAACTCCGAAAATTGCAGATAATATCCAGTTACCTTACTTATTCAAGCCAAGACAAAACAAAACAAAGTTACTTTACATTCTTTTGAGATATCCTTCTCTCAATAATATCTGCCTTTTCTTCAAATTCCTCTTTTGCTATCTCTCTTTGAGTCAAAACCCCAGACGCTTTCTTTATTCTTTCCCTTACTTTCTTGCTCTTTGTTTTCATATGATATTGCACAAGTCAAAAAGCAGAAGAGATATTTATAATTTTCCATGCACCCCAACTCTTAAACATCAAAAATCAGAGATTTTTGTGGCTTAAAAGGCAGTCTAGGAACTTTTAAATATTAATTTAAGTTTCTTTTATTTATGGTAGAAGAGGGGGGGGCACTTGAGAAAAAGGAGCAGGAACTTTTTGTCAGGAGCGAAATTAGTTTAGTCATTAGAGACTATGATGAGATATTTTCTGATTTTGATCCAAGACCTTATTCTCACAGGTCTCTTTCTTTTGACTTTATGGATGAGATGAGGAGAGCAGTCAGGGAAGCTGATACAGAAGGATTTGAGCTTAGAATTTTGCTTCCTGTTTCCAAGAGGAATTCGGAAAAGGAAGCAGTTATAAAATCGAGGTTAAGAGACCATATAAAAAAACATTCTAGCATGCTGGAAAAGGAAGCTTGGCAGAGAATGAAAAGAGGCATATTTATTGCACTTATAGGGTTTTTGATGATGGGGTTTGCCTTATATCTTCGCAGTT
>CAYZSY010000005.1:18105-28671 GCA_964481185.1 Candidatus Woesearchaeota archaeon
TTCTTTACATATTTTTTGAGCCAGGAGGGTGGTTTACTATGTGGACTGGATTGGACCTTATATTTGCATTTGCCAGCGAGAAGAATCGTGACCTTGAATTTTATAAAAAAATGACTAAAGCAGACATACACTTTAGCCACTATTAAATTTAAATAGCTAAAAATATGTTTTTCTGGCTATGGCATTTAAAAGAAAAGAACCTTATAATGTTTCAGAAGTTAAAAAGAATTTAGTTTCTTTATTAGAGTATAATGACTTGTTGATTTTTGACAGGGGGGCGGTTTCAGAAACGAATTCTCGCATGGAGGAAATGTTGTCTTCTTCTGTTGATAAAGAATGCGAGCATCCTTCAATAGAAGCATTGGACTTCAAGAAGAATATGATTCATATGATTGTTATAAAAGACCTGCTTTCTTGTTATGGGGATTTTGCAACAAGGTCTGAAAGGCGCCTTAAAATAGCATATGCCGTAGTAAGGGCAGAGCGCAGTCTATATGATCAAGCAAAATTGTATAAACATTTTTGCAGTCTTAGTTCACACTCTTTGGTTGTTTTGTTAAATTGCCTGCATTCAGATATAATTGATAAGAAATATGACGGAATAAACCGCAAGATTCTCTCCCCAGTGAAAGAGACTTTGCTGAAATTAAGGAAATCTAAAAAGCAAGAGCATTTTGAGCCAGATAAATATTCTACAAGGGGTAAAAGAATTTCTGTTATAAGAAATTTTGTCAGAGAGATGATGGAACGTGCTGTTAGACCTGATGATATCTGCGCAGAAGATTTTCGTGATTTTGGATTGGCAGGGCTTCTTATTCATCGTTATGGCGGCTCTCCTAAAAAGGCATTGTTTGATATTTATTCTAGTTTTCCTTCTAGGTCAGGCTATAGGAAGCTTACAGAAGATGATAGGAAGAAAATAATCTCTTCATATGTTCCATCTTCTAGGAATGCGTCTAGTGCTGCAAGAAAATTGCACAGGTCAATAAAGACAGTTATTGGTATCTGGAGGGAAGCTGGTTTTAGAGTAAGGGCTCCCGGAGATCGTCGCATTTATTCTGCTGGGTAGATTTCAAGATGGACTCGTCGGGAGTTGAACCCGAACTTTATCCTTGCGAAGGATACGTGTTAACCGTTTCACTACGAGCCCTTAAATTCTCATTATCTAAGAGATTATAAAATTATCCTGCATATGTAAATAATATTAATGTTCGAATTAAAGGGATATCAAACGTAAGAAGATGGTTCTCTGATATAGGTAGTTCAAACAGCCGAAACATGTTAAAATACCAATATTTTTTAAAGCGTAGATATCTGCCTGCTAGACTGTTACAAGGGCCTGTAGGATAGTGGTAATCCACTCGAATGGCATTCGAGAAATCCGAGTTCGATTCTCGGCAGGTCCACTTTTAGAAAGTGTTTTAAATACAAAATTCTTGCAATGCTATGATGGCCAAAAGTATTGGCATAATTGCTATAAAGGGTGGTGTTGGCAAGACTTCTATATCATCTTCTCTTGCTGCAGACTTAGCCAGCAGGCTAGGCAAGAAGGTTTTGCTTGTTGACGCCAATTATTCTGCTCCAAATCTCGGTCTGCATATGGATATTGTAGAACCAGCCAAAACTATACACGATGTTCTTTCGGGCAAGGCGGATATCTCACATGCAATTCATAAGAGATATGGTGTTGATGTTATTCCTGGGAGTTATGTTTATAACAGGGGGATAAATCAGTTTAAACTAAAAGGAAGGATTGAGAGGATAAAGGAGAATTATGATTTTGTAATAATAGATTCTTCGCCGAATATGAATGACGAGCTTCTATCTGCGATGCTTGCTTCTGACAATCTTTTTATTGTTACAACGCCGGATTATCCAACATTGAGCTGCACGCTAAAGAGCGCAAAGCTTGCAAGGGATAAGGGCGTTCCAATTTCAGGGTTAATAATAAATAAGGTAAGAAGCCCGAATTATGAAATTAATCTGGACGAGATTGAGGAAGCTATAGGAATACCTGTTGTTGCAAAAATAAAAGACGATTCAACAATGGTTGAATCCTTGTTCACAAGAATTCCTGCTTCTATTTACAGCAGGCACTCTAAATTTACAAAAGAGATTATGAGACTCAGTAATGCACTCTCTGGGGAAGGAACAAAAATGTCTTTTCTGCGCAGATTATTCTCTGTGAATTGGGGGAAAGAAGAGGTTAACAGACAAATTTTAAGGGAAAGTTTTTATAAGAGCATGTTTGAAGAGTAATTTAGTGTAGAAGATTTATATAATCGTTCAGGCACATGTTTATATGATAAAACAAAGTGATAACTGCATTTTCTGCAAGATTGCTTCTGAGGATGTAAAATCTGAAGTTTTAAAAGAAAGTGAAAATTTTATTGCAATAAAAGATGTAAATCCTGTTGCAGAAGGGCATACCCTTATTATTCCAAAACAGCATTTTGTGACTTTACTGGATATTCCAAATAATCTTGGGGAAGAGCTTCTTAAATTTGAAAAGGAAGTTTCATCTTATCTTCTGGAGAAGAAGCATGGAGATGGGTTTAATATGATAATGAATAACTTCCCATCTGCCGGACAGTTTGTCATGCATGCTCATATCCATCTAATACCGAGAAAAGATAAGGATGGGATAAGATTTTTGACGAGGTTATAATATTGTTATTTGCGAATTAAATTTTAAGAGTAATGGCAGTACCGAGAATCGAACTCGGAATCTCAGCCTTATGAGAGCCGCGTGTTAACCATTCCACTATACTGCCAAGATTACAAAAAAAGGAGAGTTTTTAAGAATTGAGGTTGAACTATCTTCCTAGAATTATATCCATTGCTGAAACATTGACTTTTCTTCCTTCTTTTTCAAATTCTTCGCTTGATATTTTAATATTCTTTATCTTTATGCCTTCTTTTTCCAGAAACTTGCGCCTTGCAATCTCAACTATATCAACTGCTTTTGATATAAACTTGCCTCTTGAGCGGATAATTACTTCAGTGCTCTTTTTTATAGTTAGTTGCACAGAAATGCTTCTTATGTAATTTATCAGCGGTTTGCTCCCTATTAAGATGACATTATTGTCTATCTTTTCTTTAGGTTTTTGTTGTTCTTCCTTATTGGACGGCGGCTGCTGTGTTTTGTCCGATTGTTCCATCTGGCTTTTGAGCTCTCATTTTAATAAGTCTTGATATATACCCAGCTATTTTGTTTCTTATTGGCTTACTTGGCATTGTATCTTTTAGGACTTTTTTATTGTTAGTAAAATCTCCACTAAATGCTCCTTCATTCATAAGCTGTTTTGCAGCTTTTTTAACCATAAGAGATTTTATTCTACCCATTATAAGACAGCTGCGTCTTGGTTTAAAAAGATTTGCTTGGCAAATTTTATACCCTTTGTTTTAGAAGATACACAGATTATTATATGTTTAGTTTTTCGAATTTTATTAAGTTTCTCCATTCTTTAAGGTAGGGCAGGGCTTTTTTGTCTATTTCTCCTGGAGAGATTATTAGAGCAGGCATTTTTTCAGATTGTGCTTTTTGAAGTGCAAGAGCAAGATCTGTTTCATTTATCTTCTTTTTCTCTTTTGCTATGAGATAAAATTCTTGCTTTCCAAACAATATGTCTGCTCTTATTTTTGCAACAAATTCCTTCTTTTTTTCAAGAATAGTGGATATAACTTCCATTTCTTTGGAGAGGAGATAGTCCTTAACTTTTTCTGCGAAATCAGACAGTTCTTGCTTTTTTGCTTTTGGTTTTGCCTGTGCTTCTTGGGGAATTGTTTCTTTTTTTGCTTCTTCTATTTCTACCAAAGGATTCAGTATTTTCTGTACTTTCTTATCAAAGTCAGAATCTGGGAGGAGATGATATTTCCAGAATATTTTTTCGCTTTCAGCTGTTTTTATCTTAAATGGGTGTGCAAAATCTTTTATCTCCCTCAAAGCTACCCTTATAATCGGGCTTTGTTTCTCGTCTTCTAGAACTTGAGATTTTTTTATAAGGTAAAATGCCTCTTTTTCTCTCTGATTGAGATGTTCTATGAAATTTTCAAGCATTTGCTCTTGTCCTTGAAGAAAGTAGAGTGAAGAACTTCCAATTTTCATATTTGTTGTTTTAAGCTTGTTATCTTCATGAAGTTCAGATAGGAAGACTGATGTGAAAAGTGGGCTTACATTTATGGCTCTCGCAATTTGTACAGGAAAGCTCGGTCCCTTTTCATCTATTATAGAGATTATCCTCTCTTTTGTTTTAATTACGTCTTGCATTTATTTTTGTGATTAGAAATATCTTAATAAATATTGTTGTGCTTAGGGTTTGCGCCACGAAACTTCATAATAGGAAACATCGTCTTCTTCATCAATGATTGCTATAAGAAGATTCTTCTTTGTGGAATGGGCGATTCTGTTTTTTGCTGCAAAGTCGTGCCAATTTAGCGCTTCTGTCTCCCTTACAACAAATAATATCCATCTGGCATGTTCTTCTCCAGGCCTTATTCCTCTCTCATAAACTCTAAAATCTGCGCCGTATTTAAGAGCTGTTTTTAATATGTAACCTTTTTTCCTCAAATCTTTATATGCTATGAACTTTGTATACATCTTTTTGTCAAATTTTTTTAGTTTTTTAATAATAGTTTCTTTGTCAATCTTTTTTTTGCCTGAGAAAGTTTCTATTTTTCCTTCTGAAAGCAGAAATAGAGCTTCTATAGGGGAGTATTCTATTTTTCCTTCTTTTTTCTCTCCAAATACGGACTTTTCGTACAAGCTGAAAGCTTCTGCTGAGTTTGAGCTTATTCTGGTTTCTGTCATTTGAGTGCGAATCATAAAATAGTGAGATAAAATGAATATTTAAAAGTTGCTTGACAACTTTTAAGCCACAATCTTGCCTATTTGACTCTGGTTTCTACAACCTTTCCAGTTTTCTCAAACTTTATCTCCCCATTAATTAAACTTCTCAACGTTTCTTTAAGTGAGTCTATCTTTACTCTTATTTGCTTGGTAGAGTCGCGTTCTCTTATAGTAACGTCTTTCTTCTTTAATGAATCATTATCAATAGTTATGCAAAAAGGAGTTCCTATCTCGTCATTTCTTGAATATCTTCTGCCAACACTTCCAGAATCATCATAAGAAACATTCCATTCGCCCCTTAGAGTCTTGTATACTTCCCGAGAGAGCTTAATCATCTTTTCATCTTTCACAATTGGAAAAACAGCCGCCTTAAAAGGAGCAATCTTCGGATTAAGGTGCAAAACTACATTCTCCCTTTTCTTATCATACTCGTACGCATCGCATAAAAAAACCAAGAAAGCCCTCTCAACCCCCTGCGAAGGCTCGCAAGCAACATGCGGAATTATTTTCTCCCCATTTTTCTTGACAATAGCCATGCTCGCCTTTGAAAATTTCTCGTGCTGTTTCAAATCAAAATCAGACCTGTTTGCCATTCCCTGCAGTTCTTTCCATCCAAAAGGAAAATTATATTCTAAATCCCATGTCTCTGTTGCATAATGGCTCTTTTCATCTTTAACATGCTGCCTTATTCTGAAATTATCTACCTTGGCCCCTAAACTTATAAACCATCTAAGTTCCTGTCCAAGCCAATAAGCATGCCAATCTGTTTTTATTATTCCCTTTTTTAGAGCATCTTTTAATTTCATCTTCCTTGGCTCCTTGCCTTTCTCCTGCATCTCCGCAGAATAAACCAAAACTTCTACATTTCCCATTTCGTATGGGCATTTTTCTTTAGGGTCAACAAAATACTCAATTTCCATCTGCTCAAACTCCCTGCACCTGAAAAGAAAATCACGCGGAGCAATCTCATTTCTAAACGCCTTTCCAATTTGAGCAATTCCAAAGGGCAACTTCATTCTTGCGTCATTTTGAACACTCTTGAAATTTGCAAATATCAGCTGTGCGCTCTCTGGTCTGAGATAAGCAAACCCCCCAATCCCAACATCTGTCCTAAACATTGACTTAAATTCTTTAATATTTGCAAAGTCAAGTTCTCCTCCGCAATTAGGACATTTTACTTTTCCAATTTCATGCTTGTCTATCTTATTTGGTTTCTTGCACTTTTTGCACTTAACAAAAATATCGCTGAAGTTTGCAACATGTCCTGAAGCTTCCCAAACTTTCGGATTTGTTATTATAGCCCCATCAATTCCAGTTATATCCTCTCGATTATGAACATGAAAAGCCCACCACTCTTTTTTGAGATTATTCTTCATCTCAACGCCATTAGGTCCAAAATCCCAGAATCCAGCCAAACCTCCGTAAATTTCTCCTGAAGGATAAACAAAACCCCTCCTCTTGCAAAAAGTAGCAAGCTCGTCAATTGTAAGAGCCATTCCTACAGAAGCCTCTTCCTTTTTATCTCTCTTCATATTATTAAGCTAAAACTAAATTATTTAAATGTTCATCTTCCACTTCTATATACGAAGATGGAATTGTAAATTTCTCATTGAGTTGTCCTGCAACTTCTAAGCGCAAGAATCAAAGATTCTTGACATTTAAACCATATAAAAATAAAATAAATTTATTTGCTAATTCCACCCATTCTGCAGACAGTTGTCGAGCACTTAGGGCATTTTCCCTTTGCAATCTTTACGCCCTTTGTAGTAGTAGATTCAATAGGATCCTTTATATCAACTTTTGCCTTGCATTTTACGCAATATCCTTGTGTTGCCATGTTTTCCTCCTTCCAGTTCTATACAATTTTATAAAACAGAACATTCATGCCTCTTTTTAAATCTATCTTTGCCCATTTGCTCGCAGTCAAGCGAGGAGCTTCGCAACAAGAGTGGATAAAATATAGAAAAGCGCACGCCAGGAATCGAACCTGGACAAATCCGGGCTGCAGCCGAACGCAGTACCATTGTGCCACGTGCGCATAAAATCCAATATCCCTCTTAACTTTTAAATCTTGGTATAAAAAGAAGCGCTCCCGACAGGATTTGAACCTGCGACCTACGGATATCTTCTTTTAGAGATTTTTCTCTGAAACTAGAAGTCCGTCACTCTATCCAGGCTGAGCTACGGGAGCTTAATTATACCTTATCTTTTTCATTTTTAAGACTATCTCTTCCAGATAAAGTAAATGGATTAATTTTGTTCTGCAAAATCAATTTTCTTTGCTCTAAACTAATGTTTGAGAGACAAATTCCAAATTTTTTTTCCATATCTCATACTTAATTTGTTTGGAATGTTTGCTAAAACCTATCTTTTTCATCCGATCTTCAACTCTTTCCACGCCCCTTATATTACCCCATATACAAATATAATCGTCTTGGAGACATCCATCTGCAGCAAACATTCCAAAAATTTCTGCCAATTCTTCTGTTAGAATCGTTTTATTTTCTTTATTTCTATTTCTACCAAATCCTCTTCCTTAAGTTTCAATAACTCTATTACTTCGACAGGAATATTAATAGCTAAACTTGTACCATTTTTCCTTATCTTTTTAATAATCTTATACCTATCCATAAGATTATATCAGATTAAATAATATATAAACCTTTCGTAAGATATTATGCTTTTTTATTACCCTTACTAGATAACTTATTAAACAATTATTTCCTCGTTCAAATATGAATAAGATAAATATAACTTTCCTCGGAACATCTGGTGCAATACCAACAAAGAAGAGAAATCATACTGCAATTTTAGCTAGATTTGCAAGCGAAAATATTCTAATAGACTGCGGTGAAGGAACACAAAGGCAATTTAAAATGCAAGGTATCTCTCCAACAAAGCTTACAAGAATATTAATAACACATTGGCACGGAGACCACATACTTGGCCTTCCAGGTCTATTTCAAACATTGGCTCTTTCAGGCTATCAGAAAACTCTGGAAATCTATGGTCCAAGAGGTACAAAAAATCTCATTCAATTAGTCGAAGAATTGCAGTTTGCTTTCAGAATAAAGCTAAAAGTTCATGAGATTTACCAAGGAACCATCATTGACAAAGAAGATTTCAAAGTTGAAGCTGCCGAAATGTCTCATGGAGTACCTGCAATAGCCTACTCAATAACATTAAAAGACAAGATAAGATTGAACAAATCAAAACTTAAAAAGTTCAAGCTTCCAAATTCCCCAATTCTGGGTGAGTTAGCATCAGGAAAAGACATAATTTTCAAAGGAAAAAAGATAAAAGCCTCACAAGTTACATACTATGAAAGAGGAAAGAAGGTTACAATTGTTCTTGATACTATCTTCAATGAAAACGCGATAAGTCTTGCAAAAAACTCAGACCTTTTAATAGCAGAATCCACCTTCTCTAAAGACGACAAAGACAAGATAATTGAAGCAAAACATTTAATGGCTCATCAGGCCGCAGAAATAGCAAAAAAGTCAAAATCAAAGAAGTTAATTCTTACTCATATAAGCCAGAGATATGAGCATAACCCAAAGATTATAGAAAAAGAAGCAAAAAAAGTCTTCAAAAACACAAATCTTGCAAACGACTTTGATGTTATCAAGATATAAATCAAAATCTATTTCTTTAACCCTAATTTTTCAGCTTCTTTCAAAATTGTTTCATAAACTCGCCAATTCGCTTCTGAGTAGACATTCTTTAATTTTTCCATATCTTCTCCTAAAGAGAAAATTTCGTTAAGTGCTATTGCAACAGCAGGACTTCTACTTTCTCCTTTCGAACAATGAACAAGCAATTCCCCACACTCGCTCCTTCCCTCCCCAAAATCAGTTATTATTTGTCTAGCAATTTCAGGAGTCAAAAGTCTTTTTTCTTGGTCACTAACTGCATCAAATGTATATTCTCTAACACTCTTATAATTAGCAGACCCTCTTAAAGGAAACATCCCTCTAAATAGAGAATCATCAAAATTTGACCATATTCTAATAGCATAAGTTGGTTTAGCAGGACAATGACTCACAGCTTGTCCCAACCCCATTATTAATATATTCATATAGAAAATCAAAATTAACAGTTTATAATTATTATTGTAATTACAATCTCAATTACTTCTTCAAACTTGTTGAAGCAGGAGAGATAAATATTATTGTATCTCCTCTTAAGAAAGTCAATCCTATATTTTTCTTGACTTCCCCCTCGTGCACTTCTTTTGCATTGTCTAAGACTATATTTACATGTATGTCAAATGCAAGAAGTGTTCCAACAAATTGCTTGTCGCCTTTCAATGAAATAAGAACTTCTTTTCCTTTTGATGCATTCAAAAGATCAAGTGGTCTCTCAATTCCATTTACCATAACTGCTCTCAAGAAATACGATATTTAAACTTATCTGTGCCCAAAATAAAAATACGCTTTCCAAAAAGAAAGTTATTTAAACCAGCATTTTTCCCTCTTGTTATGAAGACTGGAATTAAGATAACTGGTGGAAAATACCACGCAAGAAGAAAGCTGCGCCTCCATGAAAAACACAACCAAGAAAGATTAGTTATTCTTGGAGAGACAAAAAGCAAGCAGATAAAGGTTAGAGGCGGACATATTAAGACAATACTTCTGAAATCAAACATTGCAAATGTCAGATCAGGAAACAAAACTGCCAAGGCAGAAATAAAAAATGTTGAAGAAACCCCTCAAAACAAATTCTTTGCCCGCCAAAATAGACTGGTCAAAAGCGCAATCATTGAAACATCTTTAGGAAAAGCAAAAATAACTAATAGACCTAGCCAAGAAGGCCATGTAAATGCTGTACTGATAGAAAAGAAATAATTGTCACATTTTCTCAAGCCCATTAAAAGTTGCTCTTTCCTGATTGCAACAATAAATAATCTTTCCTCGTCGATAAATAAACAAGCATACAGAAAGGTTTAAATACTCTCTTTGCAAAAGATTTATAAACTTATCTCTAACATTAAAATGACTTATGTAAAAAGATGCCCTGAATGCAAAAGCGTTGACTTGACATATAACGAGCAAATGGGCGAAATTATATGCAATGAATGCGGCCTTATCGTAGAAGAAAAGATGGTTGATACCGGTCAAGATGCAGGCGGCCAATTTGACAAATCAGATAAAAAAGGCAGGGGAGGAGCACCAATATCTATCCAAAAGTTTGACAAAGGACTTACAACAAATGTCGGAGAAATCTCAGACATATACAGACTTGAATCAGGACAAACAAGAAAATTTCTTAGATTAAAAAAATGGCAGGAAAGAGTTTCAACATCAATAGAAAGAAATTTAAGATTGGCAATGGCAGAACTGAGAAGAGTGGCATCATTTCTTAATCTTCCATCTGTTGTAAGAGACGAGGCATCAAGAGTTTACAATTTTGTTCTGCAAAGGGGATTAGTAAGAGGAAGATCAATGGAATCAGTTATTGCAGCATGTATATACGCTGCCTGTCGTTCATATAACATACCAAGAACATTAGATGAAATCGCAGCAGCATCAGATGTAGAAAGAAAAGAAATCGGAAGAACATACAGATTCATAGTCAGAAAATTGAAAATTAAGGTAATGATAAACAAAGATACTATCATTGAACAACTAAAAGCCCGCATTGCCGATTTTAAATCGGAAATCAAAACCCAAACAGTCGGGAAGGTTATTGAAATTGGCGACGGCATTGCCAAGGTT
>CAYZSY010000005.1:28681-40497 GCA_964481185.1 Candidatus Woesearchaeota archaeon
AAATTAAGGTTACCCCATCAAGTCCAAAAGATTACATCTCAAGATTTTCATCAATTTTGCACCTCTCTCCAAAAACCCAGAACGAAGCACTAAAGATTCTCAAGAGAGCAGATATCTCCGAACTCACAAGTGGAAGAGGGCCTGCAGGAATCGCAGCGGCCGGCCTGTATGTTGCAGCTCTAATGAATGACGAAAAGAAAACCCAGAGAGAAGTCGCAGATGTTGCAGGAATAACAGAAGTTACAATTAGAAACAGATACAAAGAGCTCATAGAGCGCTTAGGTCTTGAAGAAAAATTAAAGGCAAAAGTCGCCTCTGCAGAAAAAGAAAAGACAAAAGAAAAAGCCAAAGCTCAAAAGAAGAAATAGTTTTAGCTTTCTTCTTTCATTACAATTCTTGCTAGATCTCAATCTATTAAATCAATACATTTTTATACAAACACAAATCCCCATAAATATGCGGGAGTGCCAGAGTGGTCAAATGGGATGCGTTTAGGCCGCATTGGCTCAGTGCCTTCCTAGGTTCGAATCCTAGCCCCCGCATAAAGTTCTATAATAAAAATCCACAAAACAAACATTTAAATATATGTAACATATATGTTACATATGGAACAAAAAGATTACAAGCTGGAAATTGTAATTGAACTATTGAAAAATGAAAGTCATGCTAGAGAGATCGCCAAAAAGCTTAATATTAATCACATGAATATAATAAGAAAAATGAGAGAATTATCTAAAGAAAATGCTGTAGATTATAACCTAAGAGGAAAAAATAAAGTATATTTCTTAAAAAAGAACAGCGAAGCAAAAGCCTTAGTCTTTATGGCAGAGAATTATAAATTAATCAAAATATTGGAAAAGTATGCAATCCTAAGAAATGTTATTGAGAGCATACAAAAGAATAAAGAAATTAAAATGGCAATATTATTTGGGTCGTATGCAAAAAGAATAGCAAAACAAGATAGCGACATCGATGTCTATATAGAAACAGTCAGTAATAAAATAAAATCTGAAATTGAGAAGATAAATACAAAACTAAGCATAAAAATAGGCAGATACAACAAATCAAGCTTATTAATAAAAGAGATAGATAAAAATCACATAATCATTAAAGGAATAGAACAATACTATGAAAAAAGCAGATTTTTTAATTAAATTGAAGAAAGAAGGCCGACTGGAAATTATCGAGCCAAGCGAAGAGATAAAACAAGCATATCTTGAGAAATCAAGAAGTAATCTTATCTCATCAAAAATACTCTTAGAGAATAACAAATTAGAAGAATCAGTCGGACTGGCATATTATAGCATGTACCATTCACTAACCGCATTATTATTTAGAACAGGGATAAAATCTGAAAATCACACGGCTTCCATAGATATTCTTAAAGATATATTCGAGATAGATAATTCAGATATTGCTTTTGCAAAAAGAGAAAGAATAGACAAACAGTATTATGTAGACTTTAATATTACAAAAGAGCAGGTAAAAGACACAATAAATAAAGCAGAATTATTCAACAGCAAATTACTTGAATTCATCTCAAGATTATCAAATAAGGCTATAGAAATTTACAGAAAAAGATTTATTTCATCAATTTAAACAGTCGGTTGTTGCTCAGTGCCTTCCTAGGTTCGAATCCTAGCCCCCGCATATCCAGTTTATCTGGATTGAGGGTTCAGAAATCACAATTTCTGCACCCGCATTTATTTATTAAGAAGAACTCTCTTTATCCTAAAATCAGATATTAATGCACCAATCTTCTTGCTAAAAATCTTCTCATATTCAGGTTTTATCTCAATCATGCCGGGTCTTACCAAAACACCCCCATATTTTCTTAACAATCCGTACTTGCCTCCCTTACCATTCAATAGGTAATTGAATTTTATCTTTTCACTTTTCTTAAAATTCTTTAATGAGTAATAAATTTGCAATCGAGGAATTAATCCGAAGATTTCTGCAAAATGTCTTTCATATACAAGACTCTTCCCATAAAACAAAATATTCTCTCTAGCAAAATTGCCTTTATCAAAAAATGAATAAAAATCATAAGACTTAATATGTATAGGCAGCCTAAACTGACCCTCCAGCTGCTTCTTGAGATTCTGAGATTCTTCTAGCTGTTGTTTTAGCGGAATACTCTTAAAGATTACTGCAACATCTATATCATTTGGCTCAGAACCCTCAAAAATAGAAGAGCCAAACTGTACAATATCCAAAACGCTGGAGCTATAATTTAATTCCAGTTTTTTGTGCAAGTTTTTCTGCATCTTCTCTTATAACCTCCGCCAGCTCTTTTGTCATCAAAACATGATAGCTATCTTGATAAAATGGAAAATCCTTGTCCAAAATATCATAAACATCAGAGAACTTCTCTTTTGTTATTTTAAACCTTGAATTATGCGAAGAAGGCGTCTCGCCAGTATTTTGCAGCACATAGAGGTCAACAAGTGCAACAAGAGCCTTAAAGAACAATACAACTGAGGAATTATACCTCTCTTTGGCAAATTCCTCCCTAGCCGAGCTGAAATATTCTTTTGCAGTTCTCTCCAAAACTTCCTTTTTGCCCCATTCACTTCCCCCTATTCCCTCTCCCACTGCATTCATACCAAGTAAGAAATAAAGCAACTATTTAAACCTTTTTCTTACCTTGTAAGAAAAAAAGCAAAACAGCAACAACAAATTCTTAACAGGTAAGAACATCCTATTTGAGATTATATCCGTTTAGTGCCTAGCCCCCGCATAAGCCATATTTAACCTCTAAATTCTCTAAGATAAACTATAAATTTATCAACAGCATTGACACCATCTAAATTATCAAATCTAATCGGCGTAGTTAAGTCAATTTTATAGAAATCAAATTGAGCATACTTCTTTTCTTTAATCATTTTAAGAAAATCAAAAGTAGAGTAACTAACAGCTTGATTCTCATCTGCTCTCGCCGGTCTAAACCAAACACTATAAATCTGCCCTACCGAATAAGTATATTCATTCAATCCAACTCTTATTTTATCCCCGTCCTTAAAATTGTTCTCAATTTTCTTCAAATCTTCTGCACTTATTGAAAAAGCAAGAATAATCTTATTTCCTTCTATCTTTGCGCCATCAAAACCAGCCCCAAAATCTTTCTCAACCGATACTTTTTTCAGTTCAAGAAGAGTTATGACATTACTATCATCTTTAACAACACCAACAACAATGTCAGCAGCAGAAAAATCAAAGACAAAATATTCTTTTTGCTTAACCTTGCTTCCAGAAATATAATAACCTGTCTCCTTCCCATCCTTGAGTATATTTATGTTTGATTTCCCATCATAATTTGCACTTAAAGTCAACCCAACTGAACTGCTGCCTTGTGCATTTTCACCTCCAGACGACGTAGCATCTCTCCGTCTACCATCTCCAGGAATTGCAAGCGCTGGCGTTTCTCCCACATCAGCTCCAACATCAAGCCCAGACTCTTCACTCTTTACATCTGGCTGCTGCGGCACAGGCTTCTTTATCTCCAGGATATTCTGACTTATAAGCCAATTCTCAATCGGCTTGGCAACAGCACTGGCTTCTATAAGAAGCAATCTCGCTTTGTGGTCATTGCGTATGAGTCTTTCAGCAATTCCAGCAACATTATTCTTAGCCAAAAACTTATTAACTTTGTCTCTATCAGTTAATGAAGAACTTTCATCAACCAAACTCTTCTGCAAATTATCAAGCTCTTTCTTTGCATCTCCCCCAAGCAAATACCCTTGTCCATTAAGATACTCATTCTGTGCTAATTGAATTTTGCTAAGAGTTTCATTCTTAACTCCAATATCTGATTCGCTTATTGCCCTATCAACGCTTGTCTTGTCAAGCCAGCACCTTAACTTCTGGTCTCCGCAATATCCTACATCAGAATATCTCCCAGGATCTGTAGAAGCCCCTGGATTCTTTGAAGCGCAAATTCTTACAATTCCTCTCTTATAATCCTGCGGCAAAGCAGATTCTTCAAGAGCAGACTGGGGATTAATATTTGCAACAAGCCCCATTAAAGATGGTGTCCCGCTTGTGCAAGCCCCTTCACTTGTTATTCCTTTCTCTGTCAGCTGTTCTTCTGCATACTTATCACTCAAATAATTCACAGCAAAGCTCGTAGATACCTGTTTAAACCCGCACTTCTCTTCATTATTTATTCTTACGCATAATTCTCCATAACCTTCAGGAGCTGTGAAATCTTTTGTTTGAGAAGCATACTCTCCTGCAGCTACAAACCCAGATACAACTTGTATAGTTGGCGAAGAATAATAATAACTATTTTCAGGCGGATTCTTTAGATAAACTTGATAATAAACCCCGTTTGTCTTTCCAGCATAAATTTGGTAAAACACTTTATACTGCGCAGTCGCAGGAATTGTCGCATCATTAAATCTGGTTGAATCAAACCATGCCTCAAATTGCGGCGGACTATCTGGCTTATCAAGACTCTTTAGGCCCTTTGGAAGAACAGCAGAAAGTGAGCCCTTGCAAAGCTCGCTCCCAACCTGCTCAATTGACTTTATATTGAACGCTTTGAATGAATTTACTGCATAACTTTGCACAAAATAATCAGCAGATTTCTTGGCATTATCAAACGCGCTCTTTGTAGAAAGATACTCTCCTCCACCGCGAGCACCTTTCTCCCCATAAGCCATCCCTACAAGTTTTGGAATAACTAAATTCGCAACCGGTGCTGCTTGTCTCCAGAAGAATTCACACTTGTATATAGAATATATCTCATCGCATATCCCAGTCATCTGTCCTGTATCTAAACTATTTTGCAGGCAATCTCTATGGTTCTTTAATATTGAGACATAGCTGTCAATTCCTGCCTCTATTCCTGAAAGGCAGACAGGTATAAAAACAGGGTCCTTCATATTTGGCAAACAAAGCAAGGCGCTCCCAACTATTCCGCTCTGAATTACATTAGCAACTCTATAACTTCCTCCAAAATCGCATCTTGAACTCGGGCATATAACCGGGTCGCAAACATTAAACAAAATATTGCAATCACTTATACTCATGAAATTCTGGCACTGCGTTGCATCCATTACCGCCTCTGGAATTGAATCTTTCTCAAGACTCTTGCCATTAATCTTAATCTTGGCTAAATTGCTTTGAGATGCAGCATCAAGCAAAGCCCTACTCGAATCCTCCATAAGCTTTCTTGACATAGCATCATTCTGTCCTAAAATAGAGTCATATCTTCCCTGGTAAACAATCTGGCAATCATCATTTAGCCCCTCAATTCCATCGATTCCAACATTGCATATCTTCCAAGTTTTAGGCAAAGCAGATGCATCATAAGATTTAGGCGTATTAAGCAAGCCAAGTTTTGGCTCAACTTTGGCATACCACCCATTGTTAACATTAAAAGGCACATAAGCAGGAAGCCCTTTGAACGGCTCTGTCTCAAAAAATCTCACTTTCTGATATCTCTCATTTATTTTAGTATTATAATTTGTTCCCTCATTAAAGTCCTTCAAAAACCCAACATTATTGTTAGTCAAAAAAGTATCTACATTCAAGTTAGTTTCTGTTACGATTATTCCATTTAGATCTTCCACATAACTATAAACCCTAGTTGGCACAATTCTGCCTGCATTACTAGGATCTCTGGTCCCAACAATCAAATAATCTTCTATATTCGAACTTGAACTATCCATTCCTCTAAATCTTACCGCAACTTTTCCATAATCTGTGTTATTAAGTCCTGTAACTTTATTCGTGCCAATAATTAACCCATTCGTGTCTATATCATAAAATCTTCCAGAAGCGCTCGCAAAATTACCTAATTTATTTGACTGCGCAACTCCGCTTAAACCTCCTCCGCTCTCACTAGCCTTCAGGCTATCCAGTACTTTTTGTTCAGAACTAATGCTCTCAAATATGCCATCGCTTATTTTTTTAACATCCAATCCATTCTTCTCAAGCTTAAGATTATAATACAAATCTCTCAATTCGCTATAACTATAAGCTGTTCTTCCTTCTTTATCTGGCTCTTTCAAAGCCTGCACTCTGGAATCGCTTGAAAACTCAATCTTCATCTTTGCAAGCAGTGCAGCACTGGCTTTCTGTGAGTCAACAACATCCCCCGCCAAGAAACTTCCTTCTGTCGTTGCTGGCTTCTCTATCTCATTTATTGCTTTATTGCTCTCTTCAATCACTTTCTTCCTAGTATCAATTTCCTTGCTAATAATATCAGATTTCGCATTCAGGCATTGTGTAAGGGTACTATAACCATAAGTTTTATCTTTAACCATCTGATTGCACTTGTTTATCCAACCCTGATCTCCTGACATTGCCTGCTCCCTTGCAAGAGATTCTCCCCCAAACCCAGATATGAGGTTCTTTACAACAAGCGCAGCAGAAGTAGCTAAACATGTTGCTTTCAACCCACTAACAACTTTAGAAAGTTTGTTTGAAATTGACTCCCACTGCTTTATGCTCTCATTTATATTTTTTATCATTTCCTTTCTTCTCTCAGGAGATAATTTTATTCCTCTTTTCTCAATCCCTATTGTAAGAGAGATATTTGTCTCTGTTCTTGTCCCGCTTACTTTAGGAGTCAGAATGATTTTCGCAACATTAGTTGAATGCACTTCCTCAAGTTTTACATTCTCTCCAGGACAAAGCTCTTCTCCGGCAGAATTTTTGCTCAACACCTTTGTTCCCTTATTCTCATAACTATTTCCTTTCTTGCACGAGACACTAACTTCAACAGAATTTGAATCAAGAACTCTCTTGAACAATATTTTTGTTATTTTGTTGCTGAAACTCTCATCTATCTTAAGCGTGACAGCTGCCCCATTAATATTAAAATCAGCAGTTGAAGGCTCCCCCTTCTGAATGCTTACAAGTCTTATTGTCCTGAACTTGCCATCAATTTTCAAAGTCTTTATAGACCCGCTTGTATCAACTTTCTGCATTTGGGCAAGCTCATTCTTGTATTTCTGAATTGATATTGAATTAGGATATTTGTCTATAAGCTTCTCTAAAAGTCTTTTCTGTGTTTCTTGCTTAATGCTGCTTATATTTCCATCTCTTGCAATTCCAAGAGATTTTACAAGAGCATCTTCCCCATACAAAACAGCCCCTTTCGCATCAGAGCTTCTTTCAGCAGGATATTCATCAGCAACTTTCTCATACGCAACAATTGCATTCTTAAATTCCTGTTCAGCGCTAGTATTACTAATATCCCTGTCCTTTAACTCCCCAGACTTAACATCCAGAGACAATATCTCAGCAGAATTACCCTTACAGCTTATTGTAACTTTTCCTGTGCCCTCATAAGATTTATTAGAAGCTATTCTCTGCACATAGCATCTGTCGTTATCAAAATAACTTCCATCGCTTACCATAAAAGAGTCTGTTCCTAAATCGCCTGTTACCTCTATTCTTGCTCTTGCAGGCCCAGAAACAAATCCTTTATAATTTGCCTCCAACCCTGCCTGACAATAGAAACCAGGCAGATAAATTATATTTGAGCTCTTGTCTTTTTCCACTTTTACACTTGTTAATTTCCTATCCCCATCATAAACTGCTATATTGGCAAAATTTGCGTCAGCCCCGTCCAATCTAAGATAATATCTCCCGTTCCAGAAGGCATAATTTACTTTTTCCCCTTCCCAATTGTTTTCATCAACAGCTTGAAGCAAAAACTCTGTTCTTCCTATTCCAAGTGCATTTCCAGATTCATATTCCAATAGTCCAGTAAGATTAACTGTTATTTTATCAGGAAGAGTTTTCTCGTTTGGATTTCTCTTTAAAATAACAACTGCATATCCTATATTATTAATCAGCGGACTTCCAAGAAGGGCATCTGTTGTTCTAAGAGCAGCTCTAGCAGGATGAAAACCCGCGCTTATAACTTCCTTTGGATATTGTCCTGTAAATCTTATGTTCTTTATCTCTTTAACATTCAACAAAGGATTTAACTGCATTGCATCAATCTGGCAAAATACAGGAACATTCTGATCAGCTAGCAAATCACTTCTAACAACCATGGGCTGGCATCCCCCTGGTGCCACCTGCAAAACAAAATCCTGTCTTCCAATGCACCCGCCCTCTTTCTCATTTAAAACAGGCCAATAATCATTTACATTCCCTTGCGTGTAATATGTCTGAAAATCCGGCTGTGGCTGATAATTCACTCCATATCCTGAACTTGGAGCATTAAAAAATGAGCCGTCCCCTTTAACTAAGAATGCCTGTAAAATCAGCACAAGCAAAACACCAGCAAAAATCAAAATCTCTTTCCTATTCATTTTTACTCTACAACCCCCACATTTAATGTTTCAAATAACTGATAATTGCTCTGTAATTGTTCAATTGAATTTGGAACAGGCAAAGTTCCAACTTCAAGTTTAAGTTCTCCTTTCTCCAAATCCATAGGAAGGAGATAAATCTCGCTCTTTCCTCCCCCGATTAAAGCACTCTCCATCTTCGTTTCTGGAATCACAACATCAAAACATTTCTGCTCTGTTAATCCAAATAATCCTCCAATTGCGCCCTTAGGTACTTCACTGCACTGCCTCTTAGTATAAGAAGGAAGAGTAAGAGAGGAGTTTGCATAAACATAAACGCTTATATTATAAAATCCTTCAGATAGTTTCACATTGCGCGAATCAGGCAAAAGTGCGCTTGCACTCTTCTGCCCTGAAAACGTGATTATTGCATTCCCGCTTAGTTCTTTCCCTGCATTTTTCAAATAAATCGCAACATCATACTCTCTGTCAAGAATAACATCGCTAACACTCTCTTCATTTGTAGAGAATATCTGGCTCTTCTCTGCATAACCATCAGCAACAGCTTTAATATACCCATTATAGCAAGCAGGAACTTTCCCGCTAAACACCCCATTTTCAGAGCTTCCAAGCTCGCATAGCTGATTAAAGCACCCATAGCTTAAATTTGCGTCAACCTTATTTAACTGCGTATCATAAACATTCACACTAACATCTTGAGTATTATATTTGCACGCATCAATGCTCTCCTCATCTGTTGGAATTTCTGAATAGATTCCTTCTCTTGGCATGTTCTTGTCAATTACAACAACAACCGGAAATTGGAAAACTTCGCTTCCATCAATAATCTGCACAAGAACTGGATAGCCCACATCATAAACAAAATGATAAGGAGAATAGCAGAAGCCCATAACACCCATTCCCTCTTGATTTCCTACAGGCTCTGCAACCATCAATTCATCATCTGCCCCAGCAATCTCAACTTTTGTCGGCCATTCTTTTGAATAAATTAGATTAATATGCTCTGAAACAGGCAAGTCAACAATATAATAGCTCTTTTCCTTGCTTTGCGGCGTATAATATTCTCCCTTGAACTTTATCGCAGCAATATTCGCCTCAAGCCCGTTCTTCAACTCCTCAATAACTTCTCTTGTCTTCCAAATTTTTCCAGAACACCCTATTTCAACCCCGTCAACAGGAGCATAAGTTCTCAGAACATCAACGCTGTAATTCTCAAGAAAAGAATCTCTTTTCTCTTTATTGTAGATTTCAACTGCAGTTCTATACATCTTCCCGAAATTGCTCACAACTTCCACATTTTCAAAAGTTTTTCTTGCAGAACTCTCATCTTTAGAAACAATAGTATTCATTCCAATAGAAACAACAACTTTAGAATCCTGAATCGTTGTCTTAACTTTTGGCGTTCCAAGATCTATAGAAAATCCTTTTGCATAAAACTCATCAAAATTGCATCTATCATCTAAGTTCTCCTCAATGTATATGGAAATTTCGTTTTCTATCTGACTTTTTTGAGGAACATTTTCTTTCACAAGCCCGTTCCCAGATAAATAAAACCAATAAGGAACAGGAAATCCAAGAAAGTTCAGTTGTGAAGAAAAAGGTGCATACTCGCTCCCTGGAATATACTCGCCAGGAGAAACAAATCCTCCCTGCGAGCCTGCTAAATCAAGAGCTGTCTTTGATTCATCCTCAACGCACGACTTGTAATAATCAAAAACAGGCCGCAGCTCAGCAGGAATTTGCTTTGCAAAAATCTGTTCTCTGAAAGCATAAAATGTAATAATTCCGCCTACAATGACAAGAGCGATTATGACAAATATCGCCACCTGCCCTTTTTTATTTTTGTCAAACATATTATTTCTTCCCCTCCTTTCCCTCTACTTTCTTCTTTATTAATTCAATAATCTCGCTGTTTATATCGTTTTTTATAGAATTTTTAAATTTCTCCCATAACTTCTCATCCTCAATTAAAAGCAAATATTTCTTCATCAATCTCCTCTTTTTTTACCTTCACAAAGAGGGAAAACCCGATATTTAAACATTTCTTATTAACTTAGTTAATTACTTACTAATTTAGTTAGCAGGGATTACAAGTTACCAGAATCAACCATACATAAGCTCAAAACATAAAAGAATCAAAGAAGATAATTCAGCAAAAAGAAGCACAAATCAACAAAAAGACACTATAGGCAGACAATAACCCATTCAATAGAAAAAATGGCCCCACCCAGAGTCGGACTGGGCCCCCTTCCACGTCAAAGAAGTGTCCTAACCGATAGACTATGAGGCCATATAATTAAATCCAGAATAGACTATTTATAAGTTTAATGTTCAAAAGCTCAAAAATCAAGAGAGATTGCTAACAAAACACTCCGCGCATTTTATTCACAACATCCATCTCATCATATTTTATCAGCTTCTCCAACCCAGTTTTAATTCCGCTTATCTGCGTTATCCCATTCCCCTTGACAACAAGAGCATTCAGACCAAGAAACAGGCCGCCAGCATATTTGTTTGGATCAAGGTCTCTTGCTGCCTCTTCCAAGTCCTTCTTCGTAGTTTCCCTTGCAATTAGCTGTCTTGCGAGATTCTGTTTTTTAATATTATGTTTAATCTGATCCACAAAAAGATGTATCGCCGCCTTAACTAACTTAATAAATAAATTTCCAGCGCGTGCATCAGTAACCACCATATCAACTTCCCTAAAATAATCCTTCCTCCCATCCTCAAAATCATAAAAACATGTCCATGGTTCAATATTTCCAACAAAACTAATTCTTTTGTCTTTACTAAGAGAGTCATAACAACTTCTCATTAACTTGCCCCCTACAGAGCCCTCTTCTCCTATATTAAGAAGCCCGACTTTCGGATAACTTCTGCCGCTAATTCTTGCAAATCCATTTCCGGCACGAGCATAAAAGAGCGCTTGCTCTGCATCATCCATACTAGCATTTGCTCCAGTATCAAGAAAATACCAAGTTCTTGCGTGCTTTACCTCTACCTGCTTTGGCAACTCAGCAGTTAAAGGAGGAATCCTACAAGACTTAAAATTAAAATTTCTTCTGCACTCATCAATCAAGCCAATATCATGAGTAATCCTCGGCGTAACAATCCTAGTCTTCTCACAAGTGTAAAACCCGCAAATCTTCCCTCCCGAAACCATTTTAGCAAGAGTTTTAACTGCTCCTTCATCATCATTACAATCGTATTCCATTCGGACATTTTCAGGCAAACTATCTCTGCTAAAATCCCTTTCAAACTCAATTTTATTTCCTATAGATACAAATTCTCTCTCAGGATGATTTTGCGCAACCTCTTGAAGAGCATTAACAACTCTAAATGTTGCAGACATTCCACTTACAATATCTCCCCCATGTATATCAACTCCAATCGGCTTATAATTTGTCATTTTCAATCTCCAGAGACTACGGCTCAAGAAGAGCCAAACAAAATCCGAATTATGAATATATAAATTTAATGTCAATAAAAAGACATAAAATGGTCCTGCGCGGAATCGAACCGCGATATTCTCCACGTGAA
>CAYZSY010000006.1:0-30607 GCA_964481185.1 Candidatus Woesearchaeota archaeon
TTCTCAGAATTAGGATTATCAGCAACATCTGCAACAGCTTGAATCCTTTCTTAAGAAGCATCTCTGAAAGGATTCTGCTCTGGAGATACCTGAACCTCTTGTGGAGCATCTAACGCAGATTCCACTTGAGCGGCTGCTTGGGCGGCTGCCTGCGCTTCCTGTGTATTTGCATTCTTGCTTAAATCAATGCTTAATATTTTGGTTATCCCATCATGCATGCTAACTCCATACAAAACATCTGAATCCATTATTATTGCATCATTGTGTGTGATTACTACGTATTGTCCAGATTTCATGTACTGATTTAATAATCCTGCCAATCTCTCAGAATTTCTCTTGTCAAGCGCAGCATCAATTTCATCAAATATATAAAAATGATATGGCTTTTGCTCCTGTATCGCAAAAAGCAAAGATAATGCAACAAGAGTCTGCTCTCCACCAGAGAGAGAGGTAACATCAAAATACTTTCCCTTGGCCATCTTTATTGCAATATCAACTCCTCCTTGGAAGATATCTTCATTATTTTCAATTTCCAGGTTGGCAGTTCCTTTTGCTGAAAGTCTTGAGAAATTTCTCGTGAATAATTCATTTATGGCATTAAATGTTCTTATAAATGTTCTTGATTTTTTTCTGTCTATTTCTTCAATTATTTTTGTTATATCTTCTTTCTCCTTCATAAGCAGGTTTGATTTTTCCTGCACAGCATCATACTCTTTCTTTATATCTTCATAAACCTCTAATGCCCTCATATTTACAGAGCCTATCTCTCTTAGAGTCTGCTCTGTCTTTGCCATTCTCTCCTCAAGCACATTCATGCTTAGTTTTAGAATTTCAACTCCAGAATAAGCTCCGAGATCTATATGCAGGGTCTCTTTTTCTGCATCAGTTCTCGCCTGTCCTATTCTTAAGTAATTAATCTGGTCTTCAAATTGTCTTATATCGCTCTGAACTTCTGAAAGAGAAAGATTTTTTTCCTGCACCTCCTTTTGCATTTTGTCAATCTCTTCAAACATTTTCTTGAATCTTTCATTCAGCTCATCTTCTTGCCCTTCCTTTCTTTCAAGGCTTGTTGTTTTCTTTTCTTGGCTTTCTGAAATCTCATTTATTGAGATGTCAAGTTCATTTATGTTTCTATTGAGTATCTTTATTGTGCCGTGCATCTCTTCAAGGCCTCTGCTCTTGAAAAGAATAGTGGTGTCAATATCTTCTTCTCTTCTTGATGAAATTTCCTCTATCTCGCGGATTTTAGATTCATACTTCTCTTCAATATTTGATAAGTCATCACTTTTAATTTCAAGATTTCTCTTTCTCTCTTCAAGAGACTTTAGCTCTTCTCTCAACAATCTTTCTTCTTCAACAATTCTTCTTATCTGATTTTTTCTTTCGTTAATCAGCCTGTGCTTTGATAATTCCATTCTGGTATTTGAGCTTTCATTCTCGGAATTTTCTATGCTCTGCATTAATTTTGCTTTTTCCCTGCCAAATCTTTCAAGCTCTTTACTTAGTTCATCAATTTTTTCTCTTGAGCTTGTTATTTTTGAGTCTGCCTCTTCTTGCACATGCTCCTTGTGGCTTTCAGTTATCTTGCTCTGGCAGAGAGGGCATGTGTCTATCTCTTCGACATCTTTCTTTATTTTTTCAGACCTTTCTATCTCAGACCAAAGAACAGAGATTAATTTCTCGCTTTCCAACTCTTTGCTTCTTATATTTTCTGTCTCATTCTTTGCGCTTTCCATAATCTTTCTGAAATAGGCAATTGCCTTTTCGCATTCTTTTTCATCCTTATACGCCAGCTCTTGAGAAGATTCTTCAAGCTGCTTAAGGGCAGATTCAGACTCCCCGCTTATCCTTGAAATCTGCTTTTCCTTGTCTTTTACAAATTCTCTTAAAGAGTTTAGTTCATTTTTGTTAGCAAGCAGTTTTTTTCTTTCTTCTCCTATTTGCTCAAGCTCATATTTTTTCTTCTTGAGCTCTTCTGCTTTTTCCGCCATAAGCGGTGATTTTTTCTTAAGTTCTCCAATCTCTTTCTCAAAATCTGGAATACTCTTTTCTATCTCATTTATCCTTCTTAACGTCTCGTTCTTTCTATTCTCATAATTTTCTTTTCTTACCTTCAATACCTCCAGCTCTGCTCTCAAGTTTGCAATGTCATTGCGGAGAGTTTCCTGCTCAAGTCCGCTTGCTTCCCTTATCTTCTTGTTCATCTGCGCTATCTTATTGGAAAGCAAGTCAATTTCACCCTGCAGCTTCAATGAGCCTTCTTTAAGCTTCTCTTTTTGTGCATTTTTTTCATTAACAGATTTCAGCATAGCATTAAACTCCCTCTGCTTTTCTTCAAGTCTCTTGCTTAAGATAGACGCCTTGACTTTCCGGATATTTTCTTCAAGCTCTTTAAATCTGGCAGCCTGCGTTCTCTCCCTCTCAAGATTTTTAAGATAGGCTGTCCTCTCTCTTAACACAGCGGATATCTCTTTGAGCTTCTCATCTGTCTTTTCCAGTTCTTTCAAAGACTTTTCCTTTCTTAGTTCGTAAATAGAAATTCCAGCAACTTCTTCTATTATTTTTCTTCTTTCTTCTGTATGCATTCTTACAATAGACTGTATCTGCCCCTGAAGGATTATATTAAACCCATAAGGGTCTATTCCTGCCTGTGCAAGCATTTCTATTATTTCAGTTCTGGTTTTTGTCTCATCATTTATTTTGTAAATTCCCTGCCCATTTCTTCTGATTATTCTTTTCAGGCTTATTTCGTCTTTCTCTATCCCAAATAGTCTGTCTGTATTGTCAAATACGACCTCAACAGACGCTTCTCCTGCAGGCTTTACATATTTTGAGCCCATAAAGATAAGATTGTGTGATTTTGCAGCCCTCATTGATTTTACAGACAATCTTCCAAGGGCAAAGCATAATGCATCTGATATATTCGATTTCCCAGCTCCATTTGGTCCTACAATTACATTAATTCCCTTATCAAAATTAATCTCAGTCTTTTTTCCAAAAGACTTGAAGCCTTGAGCCACCAGCTTTTTCAAATACACCATAAAACCAATTCGCAGAAAGGATATATAAAATATATTGTTTTATATCTTGTTTATTGATTAAACAGAATCGCGTACAATAATTATCCTGCCGCCTCTTTTAGACTTAGCAAGATCGCCCATTAGGTTGGTTTCTAAGTCAAAGTTTTTCCATAGCATTATCCTAGAAAGACCTTTGTCTCTTGTAAACCAGTTTCTCTCCCCGTCTTCCTTAAAATTAGGGAGGCCGTTTTCGTCAATTGTTGAAAAAGCCCCATATTCGTACTTAAGCTTCTCATCCTGAAGAGCCCTAAAATCCTTTCTTGCAATAATATCCAAACCATAATCTTTATCTTCTTTATAGGGCACAACATCAAAACCAGTTACAAGAACAGGAAGTCTTAATCTTCCATTCCTCTCTTCTACAAGCTGAGCAAGTTTTCTGATAAGCGGATTATTTGGCTCATAGCTGTCCATCATACTTCTAAAAACAATTGCAGGAGCATCAGAATAAAATTTCCCGCCTGCCATTAAATTCATAACATCCTCTCTGCCAAAATCGGCAAGACTAGCAACACCCATTCCAAACTGCTTTATAAAGCTGTCCAATCTTGCAGCTAAAAAAGTGGAACTTCCGTGCATTGTTTTTGAAATTTGGTCATAAAAAAAATCCGCTCCCCCTTTGATAGTTTTAGAAACTTCATTATAAACTCCTTCGTCCTGCAAAAAGCCGGGAAAATTAGCTGTTACTCCAAATCTGAAATGCTCATTTGATTTATCTTGTTCTATCTCTGTCATTTTATTTTACCTTTTTTCTGCCGACAGCGACTGCGTCGCGCACTAACGCTACCCGACCATAATCGTACGAGTAAGCAAGACTATCATCACCATAGCACCACGAGTACAAGTCGAGGTTCCTGTTCAAGCACAACCTCGAAATTCCTTGATTTCTTGCAAACCAAGTTCTGCTTCCAGAATTATCAAATATAGGTAATCCGTTCTCGTCAACATTTGAGAATCTTTGTCCATCGTATTTTCCTGAGAGTCTTTCGTCTTGAAGAACTGAAAAATCATCTCTTGCAACTATATCTAATCCATAACCTTCTCCAGATTTTGAAGGTTTAACGTCAAATCCAGTAATTAAAACTGGAAGATTTAACTTTCCTACTTTTTTTTCAATCATTGGAGCAAGTTGCTTAATTAGTAATCTATTTTGTTCAAAACTATCTTTTAGACTTCTCAAAACAATTGCTGGAGTATCTGAATAGAATTTATCTTTCATTATTTTCATAATCTCTGGGCGACTTAAATCTGCTAATGTAGCAACTCTTATTCCTTGTCCCAAATTTCTTGCTATACTATCAACTCTTGCAGATAAAAATGTTGAACTTCCCCTCATTGTTTTAGAATCTTCATCATACCAAACTCCACTCTTTATTGTCTTTGAAACTTCATTGTAAAGAGCTTTTGCGTCTTCTCCTTGAACAAAACTTGAAACTACATTAGAATCCATAAAATTGAAGTTTCTTTCTATCTTTTGTTTTGTCTTTTTCATTTTATTTTGTGATTATTTATTATATATTTGAATTTTAAATGAGGAAAGAGAAAGTACAAGCTAAAAAATAAAAAAATAAAAATTTAAGCTTAGTAGTAACTTTCTCCGAATTCCTCGGCTTTAGTTTCTGGTTTTCTTGTTAGCAACACTATTAGGACTACCAAAAGAACAACAAAGATTATTGCAAGAACAATTGTCAACACCAATGTTGCATTGCTCGTTCCTGCCTTTGCGCTCTTATTGTCCACATTTGCCAGGAAGCTATTGCTTCTGATGAGTTCGTTGTCAGAATAGACATTAACAGCAAAGCTGTAATCTCCTTCCTTTGAAGCTGTAACACCGAAATTAACGGTCTTACTTGATCCCGCAGGAACTACAATAACGCTTTCATCTAGGCTGGCTGTCAAAGAAACAGGTGTCTCAGCACTAAGCTGGTACACTCTGACTTTGTCTTCAGAGTTAACTAATGTAAGGCTGTATACTGCTTTATCGCCCACAGCAAATGTTTTGCTGTTTGCAGTTGATATAAAGACAGTGTTCTCGCTGGCGCCGCTTACAACTGAAACCTTTTGGGTTGTTGTTGCGACAGAGTCTGCGTTGTAAACCTGCAATTCAACCAAGTAAATTCCTACCGGTGCATTGAAAGGTATATTCAACACAATTCTCTTTTGAACAGCATCTTCCCTGTCAGGATTTGTCTGGTCTAGAGGAGATAAATCTCCAAAGAAGGCTTTCTGTTCTATGCCAAGAGCAGCTATTTTTGCTCTTACAAATGTGTCTTCAGCCAATTGCATTCCTCTGTTCTTCAATACGATATCTATTGGCAAGCTTGATCCTGCTTTAACTTCAGAATTCATGTTTGCGTCAAGAATCTCTACAACATAGGAATCTCTCTGTGCTGATAGGCTTACAGTCCTTTCAACTATAGTGCCATTCTCTCTGTTTTCTACAAGGACATTAAGTGTTAAGTCCTCTGTTGGGTCTATATTGCTAGGTACTTGAATAGAGACAAGTCTGCTATAAGTCTTGCCTGCAACCACATTAAACCTGTCTGTAGAAACGGCTAGAGCCTGTTCACCAGAAATCCATGCTTTAACTCTGACATCTGATGCACTAATGTCTGAAGAGAACACGACCCTTACAGGAAGTGTCTGTCCGGCAAAAACTGCAAGATTAGTAGCTTGAACACCACTAACTTCAACACTAATGCTAGATGCGCTTACGCTTGCAATTAATGAAATCGCAAGTGCAAAGATTGCTACAAGCGAAACCAATACTTTTTGATATGTCATGGTTTTTCTTGTTTTTGTGTAAATTTAGTTAATTTCGGATGTAAAAACATCTTTATAAACTTTGTGGTGACAACACTAGAACAACTATTTTCAAGTAACAACATAATGCCAAAAATGTATAAATAGTATACTTGACTATACTAAGATATACCAAAATGAACGAAAACAAAGAAAGCAAAATAACGACAATAAAATTAACCAGGGCTACAAAAGACAGGCTTGACAATCTTAGAGAATACAAGAGAGAAACATATGAGGAGATTATAGAAAAAATGCTGGAGATACTTAACTTTTGCAAGATAAATCCATTGAGGGCAAGGGCCAAATTATTAAAGATTGATAACAGGCACAAGGAAACATTTTCAAGATAGCTCAATTTATTTTATTTGTCTAATTCTTTCAATATTTTTATTCCATCAAGGCAGTCATTAACCATGTCTGGAGACTCATTTATTATTACAATCTCTCTGTCTTTTGGAAGATTTTTCAGAAGTTCTCTCCACTCTTCAGATTTTGTTTTTCTGTGGCTTCTCTCCCCTTTTTCTCCATAAATTATTCCAGAGAAATGTACATGCCATTTCTTTTCAGGAAAAAGATTTTTTATCTTTTCATAATCTACTCTTTTCTCCCGTGCAAGAACATGCGCAAAATCAATGCAGAAAGAACATCCAGTTTCTTTTACAAGTCTTGAAATTTCCTCAACGCTTCCAAAAACATTTATCTTGCCCATGCTTTCAAGTGCAATATTTATCTTCCATCCCTCTTTTTTTATCACATCCAATATCTCAAGCACTCCTTTTTTTATCACATCATAGGACTCTTCTCTGCTCTCGCCATAATATCCTGGATGAACAACCACAACTTCAGCTCCAAGCAAATTCCCGATTCTGCAGCAATCAAAAATTCTCTTCTTGGTTGCTTCTAGTTTTGACTTCTCCTTTGAGTTGAGATTTACATAATAGGGGGCATGAATGCTTAATATTATATCAAGCTCTTTTGCTCTTTTTCCTATTCTCTTTGCATCTTCTGGTTTTATATAAACTTGATATGTAAAAGAAATCTCACATGCCTCAAGCCCGAGCTTTTTGCAATTTTCAAGAAATTCTTCCGCAGTTTTAACAGGACCAAGCCCAGCAGGTCCGAATCTTATGTTCCCCATAATTAAAATTAAACTGGCTGCTCAAGCCCTTCTGCAACTTTCCCAAGATTCTCAATTATATAGGTGCGGTATTTATTTAGCATCAATGTCTGCAGATCTTCTTTCAGCAAGCCAGTGCATGCATTTACATAATCTTGTTCAAGGTATGCGGGCCTTCCTTGCTGATAATAGCATGTCATTTTATCCCCAGTATATTTGTCTATTCCAAGAATTCCCTGTTTTGCAATTAATAGCGTAACTTCAACCGAGCATTTGTCATCTGCTTTCCCCAATATCTTATAACCCCAAGAAGCCTCGGATGCCTCGTTTACAAATGATGCCCTCGAACATTTCTTTATGTATTTCTCCCAGCATTCATAATTTTGGCATTCGTTAGTATAAAAAAAGTTAAGATAAATAAAAATAGCTAGAGATGCTGCAAAAAGCACTATCAGTCCAATATAAATCTTCTTTTTAGTAGTTTTTAGCATCTAAATCTAAGCCCCTTTAAATTAAATAGATACAAGCCAGGTTTATATTTAAACTTAATCTATACGATATATTTTCTGGCGTTATGGAGAATAAACTTTTTGCCAAGCTCTGCGGCTTTTATCTGTGCATCTTCGTAATCATTAGCCCAGCAATAATATAAAACCTCTCTGGTAGGGTCGCGATTGTCAAAGCCAGCACAGACAATATAACCCCTATCAGTCCTGCGAGCGCTCGCTCTAACAAGACACTCACTGCCGTCATCAAGCTTTATCCTTCCAAGCTCGATTTTATAACTCTCAAGATGCTCATCCATAACCACATTTGTCAGAGCATAATTTATAAATTCTTCTGCACAGCTAAAAAACATGACAACTAGCAAAATTAAGTTTGATTATGTTGGTGTATGCACGGACTCTCCAAAATCAGCATATTTTGGCATAATTCTATCTCCGCACTCCAGGAAAAATATGAATTTTTTTGAAGGGCACTCTTTTGATGAGCTGGGTTCTGCAACAATATCTGGAATTCTGACTCGTGGATATGTCACTTTCACAAAAGAATATAAAAGAAAGCACAGGGTAATTAACATTATAGAGGGCAGAGCATTTGTTCCACCTCTTAGACAAATTGAATATTATGGAAAAATGGATAAAACATTTAGAGCAGAAACAGGAGAACTGGAAAAACTTAGAAGTATTCAATCATACAATGGAAAATACTTTTTTAAATGGCTTCCTAACTTTAGAGGATTATTTGTTCTTCAGTCTGGAGCAAATATAAAGAAAGATTTAGAGGCTGAATTAATAAGATATGTAGAGATGTTTAGTTAAGATATTTTACTTCTTTTGGCTTCTTATAAGCTTATCAGGTTAACTTTCGCGCCTTCAAAACTTGAGAAGTTTGTGGCTGCAAGATAAGAAACTCCGGCTTCGTCACATGCCTCAATTATTGCCCTTAAAGCAGAGCCGTCAATTATTACTGCAAAGACTTTCTGCTTTGACTCCCTTACATTTCTTGACACTTCCTTTGAGCTTATTTTTTTGATTATATCCATGTTTGAATCCAAAAGCAGTGCAGATTTTGTGTCCTTTATCTTGTCATATTTCTTTTTTATCTCAACTTTTATATCTCCTTCAAACACTGGAGAAGGCTTTCCTGTTTCTGCCATCTGTTCTTTTTCTACTTCCTCTTCAGCGCTTGAAATTTCAACCTTGTTTTTCCTGAAAAATTCGCTCGGAGAAACTCTCTTTCTTAGAGCAATCAAAATCTCTTTTCCCATAAGCTCCTCAACTTCTTTTCCATCTGGTGCAGATACTATAAATTCTAAATTTGCGTTATTTGCAACATTCCTTGCAATTAATTTTCCACCCCTGTCTCCATCAACAAAAAGGGTTAGTTTCTTCTCCTTTCCAAGTTTTGCAATTTCCAGAGGAAGTTTTGTTCCATTCATTCCAATTACATTGTTAATTCTGTTTTTCAGCATATTAACAACGTCTGCTCTCCCTTCAACAACAATTATTTCCTCCCCTGATAAATCTCCTGCAGGGAGCTTCTCATCACCATACTCTTGAATCTTGGCTGCTCTTGCATCTTCTTTAAGAGTTTTGCTCATTCCTTCAATCTCGCTCCCGCCTTCAAGACCTTCAAGAAGTTTTTTTGCCCTGCTTAGTATAAAATCTCTCTTTCCACCCCTTACATCCTCTATTTTGGCTATCTCTATTTTTGCTTCAGTAGGGCCTATTCTGTCTATTGTTTCAAGCGCGGCAGCAATAAGGGTTGTTTCGGACTTGTCCAGAGCGCTTGGTAGTTTTATCTCTCCAACACTCTTTCCGTCAACAACACTCAAATCTACTTCAATTCTGCCTATTTTACCTTCTTTCTGTAGCTCTCTCATTTCCAACTCGCTTCCTAGTAATCCTTCTGTCTGCCCGAATAGAGCTCCAATTACGTCGGGCTTTTCAAGCGGCCCTTCTGCCTTAAATGAGGCGTAAATCATATACTTTATTGATACTGGACTTATTTTTGCCATTTTTCCAATTTACAAAGAGCTTTATTGCCCTTTTCTTCTTGTGCTCGTACTCGCATTTCCGAGCTTAATTCAAAATAGAAAGAATCTAAACACCTAGTGTGCCCATCGGGGCGTGAATATGAATTGATAATAATCTAATATGCTATCAATTTCTCTCTATCTTGGACACACAAATAAAATATCCTATATAAAGCTTTGCTAATCAATACATTGTTAAGTTAGCGGTTGGTAGGATACTTGTAAAGTAATTAGTGTAGTTTTTAAGAAAATTAAATTAGGTCTTCCTCAAGTGTTTTCAAAATCTCTGGGGCAAGATAAATCTTATTTCTTTTATATTGAGTGTGCAGTTTTATAATGTTGCATTTCATCAGATAATTTAATCCCCTTTTTGTTTTTGGATAATCTTCTTTTAATTGCTCTTGAAGAAGAGTTATGAATGAATAGGGTCTCTCAAAAAACTTATCTAGTAATTTAAGTGAAATAGGCGTAGCTTTAACGTCTATTAAACGTTTCCGATAAGAGTCATATAGTTTTACTAATTTTCTTACTTTGTTTGACGTGTTAGTCGCTACTTCAGTTACCCCAGTCAAAAAGAACTTAATCCATCGGTTATAGTCTCCTGTTTCTCTAACGTTCATTAAGAGATTAAAATACGTCTCTTTGTATCGCTTAAAGTAGGGGCTCAAATGTAGGATTGGTTCATTTAAAATTTTTGTTTGAAGCAAATACAGCAAAATTAATGTCCGTCCAACTCTACCGTTTCCGTCTTCATAGGGGTGTATTGTTTCAAAGTAATAATGGACTAGTCCCGCTTTAATCAATCTCATGTATCCGTCCTCTTTATTTACATAATCGAATAAATATTGCATTAGTCTTTCTACTTCCTTTTCGGATGGTGGGACGAATCTTGCGTCTAAAACATCATTTCCTTCAACCCAGTTTTGTTGCTTTCTATAATCCCCAATTCTCTTATCCTGCCCTCTTGTTCCCTCAAGAAGAATTTGATGCAATTTGTTTATCATTTCCTTACTAATTCTCTTTCCCGTCCTTAACTCCATTAAAGCGTAATCTACCGCCCTAACAAAATTAACCACTTCCTTAACATTCGGATTCATAATTTCTGGCTTTTTGCTACCAGCTTCACTTAAGAACACATCGGTTAAGGAAACTTTTGTTCCTTCAATTTCTGAGCTATCTACCGCTTCCTTTCTCAAATACGGCTCTACAAACAATTTCAGCGTTCCTATCATTCCAATATTGTTGATTAATCCGTGTAATTCTCCTATTGCCCTATTTGCTTCGTTAGAAAGTTCAATCAAAGAAAGGTCGTTACAAAAGTCCTTCATATCAGGCAATTCATTTGGAGAGAAATAATCAAACTCCATAAACTCTCTTCCGAAAGTAGCACTTCTTCTTACTAATTTTCCAGCCCTAGCATTGAACTTGGGTAAATCCATAAAAACTCTAATTTTTGTTAGTATTTATACTTTTCGACTTTTACGATAATAAGAACTAATCTATTTATCTATATAACCTATTTCGTTAATAAGAGAAAATATAGTTTACATATATGAGATATAATTTTCTTCTTATTAACGAATAAAATATAAAGTGTTAATATGAACAAAAGGTTTAAGAATGGAGAGAAATCTAAAAGCCACCTATTTGTTTTTTCAATTCTATAAGTAGTATATAACTGAATTGTTTTATCTTCCAAACCTATTGGAATAATAATCTACTCTCTTCTTAAAATCTTATGCCTTATCTCTTCAACAAAACTCTTTAGCTTTACCTTAAATTTTGGTTTTGCATTTCCCCTTTCTCTTACTGCGATTGTCTTGGATTCTTCTTCTTTATCTCCAATTACCACGACATATGGTATTTTCTGCATTTCAGCATCCCTGACCTTGTCGCTTACAGTCGTTGACCTGAAGTCAGAGTCTATCCTTAAATTTAGAATCTCTTCCTTAATTTCCTTAAGAATTTTCTCGCACGATTTTGCATTTCTGTCTGTTAAATTTATTACTCTCACTTGAACAGGAGAGAGCCAGAGGGGAAGGCTGCCCTGCGTTTTCTCAAGAATATACGCCATTGTTCTCTCCAAGCACCCGACAGAAGACCTGTGAATCACTATAGGCCTCGCAGTTTTGTTGTCTCTGTCAATGTAACTAAGGTCAAATTTTTCTGGCATGGCAAAATCTATCTGCACAGTTATCAGTGTGTCTTCCTTGCCAAAGATATTTTTGTACTGCATATCAAATTTTGGCCCATAAAAAGCAGCTTCATTTTCAGCTTCTACATATTTTACTTTTAATTTGTCCAATATTTTTTTCATTGTCTTTTGTGTTTTTTCCCACGCTTTAGGATTATCAACATATTTCTCCTTGTTTTTTGGGTCCCACTTCGAGAACCTAAACCACGTATCTTTTATTCCTAAAGTTTTTACAATATAGTTAATTAACTCAAGAACCTTTGAGAATTCATTTTCCATCTGTTCTGGAAGGCAGATTATGTGTGCATCTGCAAGAGTAAACTGCCTCAATCTTGTCAGCCCCATAAGCTCGCCAGATTTTTCATTTCTGAATAAAGGAGATATTTCTGCATATTTTATAGGCAGCTCTTTATAACTTCTTGTTTTTGATTTGTAGATTACAAAATGAAACGGGCAGGTCATCGGCCTAAGGGCAAATGTCTCTCCATGAACATCCATTGTAAACATAAATTCTTTATAATGCTGCCAATGCCCAGAGATTTTGAATAAATCTGACTTTGCCATTATAGGGGTGTTTGTAAATTCATATCCTCTCTTCAATTCTTCATCAACAATAAATCTCTCAATCTCTCTTCTTATTGTTGCTCCTTTTGGAGTCAGCAAGGGAAGCCCTGGACCGACAACTTCGTTGATGAGATACAAATCAAGTTCTTTTCCTATCTCAACATTGCTCTTTAAGCCATTTGGAGCTTTTTCACTGGACATTTTTGTCTTTGATAATTTGTTTAAAATCTGTTCTATATTTTCTTCTTTTTCTTTGCAAATTTTAACAACATCTTTGGGAGTAAGCGCGAGAGATTCAGGATGAAACTCTTTTGATAATTCAGATAAAGGATGCCCTTTAACTTTTAGTTCAAATTCCTTGTAATAACCAAATGGCGCTCTCGTTACATTGTAACTTTCTTTCTTTAAAACTTGCTCTGCCTCAACCAAATATTCCAGAGCAGTCTCAGGGTCAGCCAGATTTGAAGATAAATGCGCATAGGGGTAGAGAACTATGTTTTTTGCCTTGACTTCACCTGCTGTTTTCTTTACTGCATCGACTAACTGTGCAACTGTCTTGTCATTATCTCCCTTTTCAACAGCAGTTAAAACAACAAGTGGCTCCTTTACATTTATCTCACCTTTTTCTTTTAATTCCTCTGGAGATTTTATCGCTTTTTTGAGTGGCTTGAATTTTATATAGTCGCAATGCAGTGTGAGTATCTTCATGGTGTATGAAAATACCAGCCGTTTATAAAGATTTTTTATGCAACAAAAAAACACTACAAAATTGTAATTACTATTAAGTTACAATAATAGCAATGTTTATATATCTCTATAACAAGATTAAAAAATGAAAAGAACAAAAAAATCAGGTTTTGGAAAAACCCTCATAATCGGAAGTTTGCTCGGCTTGGCAGGGTTTGGATATTTTAATTACAAGCCAGAAGAAAAAGCAAATATAAATACAAATAATATTGCCAATTTTCAGAAAGTTCAGATAGTACAGCCAATAAGCCAGCTTGAAAATGCACTAAATCAAGACCAGATTCAAGAGTCAATAGCATCTATATCAAACGAAGGATTAAAACTGATAAAAGAATCTGAGGGTTTCAGAACAAGGAAATATCTTGATGCTGCAGGAAAACCCACAATAGGATATGGGCATCTCATAAAAGATGGAGAAAATTTGGAAGAAATTGACGAAGCATATGCAGAAAATCTGCTTAGAGAAGATGTTTCAACAGCAGAGAATGCAATAAAACGCTATGTAAAAGTTCCAATAAATCAGAATCAATATGATGCTTTAACATCTTTTGTATTCAATCTCGGCTCTAAAAATTTTGAAAATAGCAACTTGCGAAAGAAGCTAAATTCCGGAGATTATACCGGAGCATCTGAAGAATTAACAAGATGGGTATATGCAGGCGGAAGAAAATTGAAAGGTTTAGAGACTAGAAGAGAAAAAGAAAGGAAATTATTTTTAAGAAACTAGCACTTATTCTTCAAAACAAAATCGTCAATGTGCTTTTCAGCCAATTTTCTTTTTTTCTGATGCTCTTTTAGGAAATTATTTATTTTTTCTATTAAAATCTCCTTTAATTCAGATGTCAGCATTTTTCCAGACTTATAATCGTCATGAATTTTTTTGAGCTTTTTATCATCTGGCTCAAAGAACGTTTTTAGATATTGATATGAAACATCAATGTCAGGATTTCCCCCTAGCTTTCTGTGCTCTTCTATTGTATCTTTCCCGCCTGAAAAAGCATATTTCTTTATTTTTGTCTCCACTTCTTTAGGATTATCAGACAGCAAAATCACTCCTCCCGCAGAAGCAGAAGATGACATCTTTGCACTTCCAGACAAAGAGGGAATAAATTTTGCGTGAAGTGCCGCAGGCTTCTCAAGATTAAAATCTCTGTGTTCTGCTATATCTCTTGTAAGTCTTATGAAAGGATCCTGGTCTATTGCAACAGGAACAACAGACAGATGTTTTCCTTTGTAAAATTGGGGAAATAATATATGGGCTGCCTGCACTGCTGGATAAAAACTCCAACCAATATTATTTTCCGGCTTTAATCCAAATGCCGCCTTTGCAGTTGAATAAGTCATCCTTTTTGCTATTCTTGCAGCATATCTGTAAATGTCAGTATAAACAAAATCCTGAAATATGAATGTCTTTCCTGGCTTAAATCCAAGAGCTATAATATCTATTATATTGTCTTTTGCATATTCTGTTGCCCTATCAAAAGTTAATTCTTCTTTAACAAAGAATTTCTCATCATCAGAGATTGGAATGAAAACATCACAATCAAATTCGTCTTGGAGAGACTTGGCAACAAGAAAAGGAACAAGATGTCCTATGTGCATTTTCTCGCTAGGCCCTCTTCCTGTTATTACAGAAACTTTCTTTCCTTTTGACTGCGCACTAAGCCATTTATCAAAGTCCCTGTGGGAAAAATAAATGCCCCTTCTCAAAAGCGGATGCAATTTTTCAAGTTTCTTCACCATCTCTTGATTTATTTTTGTTGTACCAAACTCTTTTATTAGCTTCTCATAATTTATCTCTCCAGAAACTTTCCATGGGGTAACAACATGCTCTTTTTTCATCTAGAATAAAACCCTGAGTTATTTATAAACATTGAGGATAAAGAATATCACAACAAGGTTTATATACAAAAAGAGAGTTTGCTCTATATGAAAAAAGAAGTGCTTTTAGTTTTAATTTTATTATCTTTGTTATCAGTTAGTCCAATGATTTCAGCAGAAATGTACATAAGTTCGTTTGACAAAGCATACAACGTAGGTGATAGCTTCAATTTCACACTTACACTAATGCCGCAGGCAAACACAAACGATTTTCTCCTAGCAAACATAATCTGTAAGGCAGATGATGTTACAAACAGTGCAGAAATATACAAAGTTCCTCTAAATCTCGAATCTTCAAATCAGCAAACAGTGCAAATCGCGGGAAAATTTGATAACTTTCTAGTTGGGGAATTATTGGGAACATGTCATATAGAAGCATCTTACGGAAAGGAGAGCGCAACTAGCAGCAGTTTTGAGCTTTTAAGAAGTATTTATGTTAATATATTGACAGATAAGGCCATCTTTGAGCCAAATGACCGGTTTGATGTTTCTATAAAAGCAATAAAGGCAAGCGGGAAGCCAGTTAGCAAAGGATTCATAGAATTAAGAATAGCTGGTCTGGGCATAACTTCATTTAAAGAGATAAAAGAAAATTACACAGCGATTTTATCAATTCCTAATGACGCGCCTGCAGGCAGCTATGAAATTAGGGCAAAAGTTTATGAAAAAGATGCAGACGGAAGAATTACAAATAATGGGGAAGCAAGCACCCCGATTGTTGTAAAACAGATAATAAGAAAAAGAGAGATTGCAATAAGCTCCCAAAGCATAATGCCTGAAAACGAATTTGTCTACAATGTCTTGTTATATGACCAGTCAAATCAACAGGTTTCAGAAAATGCAGAGCTCTCAATGTTCAAGCCAAATGGAGAAATCTTGTTTAACAAAGTTGTAAGGTCTGGAGTTGCAAATAATATTACCATAAGTGGCGATTTTATGCCTGGAGATTGGCTCATAATCTCAAAAGTTGGTGACTATTTAATTAACAGGTCATTTAGTGTTGAGGAATTTGAGAAAGCATCTTTTAATTTATCAGATAATATACTGACAGTCTCAAATATTGGAAATGTTCTCTATGACAATCCTATTGAGATAAATATAGGATATACAAGCACGGTTGTTGATGTGAATGTTGATATTGGCGAGATAAAAAGATATTCTCTTTCTGCTCCAGATGGAGAATATGAAGTGGGAATAAATGAAGGGGGGAGCAGGGAATTTCTGGGTACATCGTTTTTAACTGGAAATGCTGTTAAAGTTAGTGAAGAAGGCACTGGTTTTTGGAAAAAGTCTTATATTTTTATCTGGGTAATGCTGATAAGCGCAGCAGCTCTATTTGCAATCCAAAGATATAGAAAAGTCTCCAATATTCCGTTTTATGCTAAAACACCTGATAAATACCCTGCCCCAATCAGAATAAACAAGACAAGCAACAATGCAAATAATATAATCTCTGAAGGAAAAAGAGAAGAGTGCGCAGTTATCTCATTAAAAATAAAAAACAGCGATGAACTAAAAAAATCAAATGGGGAAGCGCTTAATACTTTAGAAAGGGCTATTACAAGGGCAAGAGATGCAAGAGCAAAGATATACATGGACAAAGATTATAGGACAATAATTTTCGCTCCTTCCCTTACAAATGAAAAAGACAACAGTATGAAGGCTGTTGCTATTGCCAAGGAAATTGAAAGCTCTCTTAACGAGCATAACAGAAGATTCGGAGAGAAAATAGCATTCGGGCTTGGCGTCAGCAATGGAGAGATGATTGTAGAGTCGAGAAACGGCGAGTTTAACTTTAGTTCTATAGGAAATATTATTCCTTCTGCAAAGAAGATATCCGATATTTCCAGCGCTGGAACAGCTGTTTCAGAGTTCGTTCATAGAAGAATTCTCGGAAAAGTCAAGAGTGATAAGATTGAAGGCACAAACTACTGGAGAATAAGAAAAGTTATGGACAGGGAATTGCATTCAGAATTTATCAGCAGGTTTATATCAAGGCAGAAAGAAGATGCAAGAAGAAGATAGTTTTAAATATATTCAAGGCTTAGATGAGTTAAGGAGAGAGAAAACATGATAAAAAATGAGACTTTTATGTATGACAAAGACTTGGATAGGTTGATGATATTTAATAAGCTCAAGGCAGATGAAAAAGTTTACGGAAGTGTGAATATTCTTAACCTAACTTTAGACATTACTACAAAAAACAGGATTGCTAATATAGAAATAAGAGACATTTCAGAATATTTGAAATCAATCGACAAAGACCCAACTATACTTAATAATATGAATAGCGCCAAAATCAGCATTGTTCAGGTTAGAGGAGGTTTTCTCATTCAAATTGTATTGGTGGGCTTGAATAAAATAGAAAAAATTCCTTATACAATACCTACCGAAGAAAAGATTTTAATTACCGCTTAAACTTTTTAAATCTGTAATCTAAGTCTCTTTTATATTCTATGAGATGAATTATCAGTAAATTATTCTCCTTGGGTATTGTTCCTATAGAGATTGTTGTGTTATTGCTTAGCTTATAAAATAATTCATAGCCCAGATCTCCTTTCTTCATCTTTTCTATTTCTATGGCAACAACTTTATCAAACTGAGGAAAAATTTCATTAAATTTATCTTCAGAGATGCCTTTTTTCATTATTCCTATTTTATACCAAGCCGTAAAGATAGGTTTCTTGCCTTCAATTTTATCTTCTATTATCTTGTTTATTTCTTGTTTGTCATTTATTATCTTCACCTCTTTTTCTGCCATTGACAAGATAACTAAGATTCCTTAATAAATATTGACAGAATGAATATATAAACATCAGAAGCCACTTAATTTAGAGAGAAGAAATGCAAGAAGAAACAAGCAATAAATTATGACAAAACTGGTTATATTTGATTTTGACGGGACAATTGTTGATTCCAAGACTGCATATTACAATTCAATAATAATGCACTTAAGCCCTCTCGGATTCGGCCAAAAAAGTATAACCGAGGCAATAGATTTGGGATTAAATCTTTGGGATACGCTTGGAAAGTTTGTTCCTTCAACTCTTTATAGATGGTGGCTAAAGAGAAAGATAATGAGAGATGTCTCAAAAGAGATAAAATATATTAAAAAATGCCACGATGCAGAGCACCTGAAAGACATACATATTAAAAAGATTCTTGTTTCCAACTCCCTATCGGAATTTGTCCTTCCGGTTTTGAAACATTTCAAGCTAAAAAGAGAATTTGACGAAATTTATTGTGCTGATAATTTTGACAACAAGACAAAGTTCATAACAGAATATCTGAAAAAAAGAAAGATAAATCCAAAAGAATGCTTTTATGTCGGAGACAGGGTTGCTGATATAATCCTTGCTAAAAAAACAAAGTGCAGGAGCATCGTAGTCTATGGAAGAAGCTCTTGGAGTTCAAGAAAAGAGCTTATTAATGCAAAGCCTGAATTTATCATTCCAGACCTTGCTCTTGTGAAGAAAATTGTGGAAAGATAAATAACTTTATTTCGCAGACCCTAGCTCTTCCTCATCAAAAGGAGCATAGGCAATCGTATTTCCCTTTTTATCAATAATTTTAACATGATATTTTCCATTTGGAAGGATTAAATTAATCTCTCCGCTTGCCCCTTTTTTTATTGGAATCTCTTTTTCAATCTCTGGGTCATACTCTATATACTCTGGATTTGGATCAACAAGAAGAATTACTTTTTGATGCTTCTTAAATTTAAACTGCATATTATCTCTTGGGCTTTTTAGAGGCAATTTTCAATTTTGAGAAAATAAATATATACAAAATCTCCAAAATTCCCAAAGAGTTTACAATAAGCATGACTACAAACCAGATTGGCTGATTTAATCTTGCAGATTTCCATAAGGCGAGTCCTTTCCAAATAATTGACCAGACAAATAAAATAATTGCGCTCCAAAGAGGCAGGCCAAATTGAGAAAAGATATCACTAATTGCCATAAATAAAGATTAATTCTCTTGTTTATAAATTTATTTAACCATATCAAACAAAAATAAAAAGACTTTTTGATTTACCACTCTGGAAAAGATACCAATTTTATTAGTTATTTTATCGACGATGCAAATAATACCACAACAATATTTTTAAATGAAATTAATCTGAAAATTCAGCATTAAATCAAGAATAAAAAAAGATGGTGAATGAAAAATTAGGGCTAGAGAGTGGAAAGATAAGTTTGGACAGATTTTTTACAATTGATGGGAAAAATCCATTTGAGTTCAGCAATGGAAAGCAGATAAATTGGGTTTCTGAAGAGGTAAAAGTAACAGATGATGTTGGCAAGGTAATATTTACGCAGCCAAATGTTAAAAAGCCAGACTTTTGGAGTTCATTGGCAATAAAAGTAGTTGCAAGCAGATATTTCTGGGGAGACCAGGCAAAGCAGGAAAGAGAGAATTCTATTGAGCAGTTAATAGGGCGAGTTTCTAGATATATGTGCAGGCAGGCAATTAAGCAGAGATATTTTGATGAGGTTCAGAGCAATATATTAAAGGAAGAAATAGAGGCAATATGCCTAAACCAGTTGGCTGTTTTTAATTCTCCTGTCTGGTTCAATGCAGGAATAAACAACGAATATAGAAAAGATGCAGGGGGTGTTTCTGCTTACAAATGGGATTCTGCAACAGATTCTATAGTCCATGCCTTAAAAACAGACGATAATCCTCAATGCTCTGCTTGCTTTATCCAGAAAATGGAAGACAGCATGGAGTCTATATTAGCTGTGCAGGTTGCAGAAGCTCTCTTGTTCAAGGCAGGCTCTGGAACAGGCACAAATAGGTCAACTTTGAGAAGTTCAAGAGAAAAAATAGTAGGTGGTGGAAAGGCATCAGGGCCAGTAAGTTTCATGAGAGGATATGATGCATATGCTGGGGTAATAAAATCAGGAGGAAAAACAAGAAGAGCAGCCAAGATGGAAATATTAAATGTGGACCATCCAGATATTTTAGATTTTATAAATGCTAAACAAAATGAAGAAAAAAAAGCCTGGGCATTGATAGAGCAGGGATACAGCGGAGGGATGAATGGAGAAGCATATGGCAGTATTTGTTTTCAAAATTGCAATATGTCTGTAAGGGCGCCGGACGAGTTTATGGAATCTGTAAGGAATAATGCTGAATGGAATACAAAATATGTTACAACTGGTGAGGTTTGCGAGACTCTCAAAGCAAGAGAAATTTTAAATAAAGTATCTGAAGGAACCTGGATATGCGGCGATCCTGGAATGCAATTTGACACAACATTCAATAAATGGCACACTTGCAAGAACTCTGACAGGATAAACGCAACTAACCCGTGCTCCGAATTTGCTTTTATTGATGATTCTGCGTGCAATTTAGCTTCTATTAACCTTATAAAATTCAGGACAGAAGACGGAAGATTTAACGTAGAAGCATTCAAGCAGGTTGTAAAGATGTTTATTATTGCAATGGACCTTGTTGTAGATGGGGGAAGCTATCCAACTAAGAAAATAGCCAGAAATTCAAGAGATTTCAGGCCTCTTGGCTTGGGGTTTGCAAATCTTGGGGCTTTGCTTATGGGCCTTGGCTTGCCGTATGATTCTGATGAGGGAAGGGCAATAGCATCTTCAATAACAGCAATAATGACTGGTGAGGCATACAAAACATCAGCGCAACTTGCAGCTCTTGTCGGACCATTTACACATTTTGAAAAAAACAAGGAACCAATGCTTAAAGTAATGAGAATGCACAGGGATGAAGTAAAGAAAATACAAGTCGGAAAAATGCCTTCCAATTTAAGATATCTTGTTAATGATGCCTGGGATTGCTGGGAAGAAGCAATTGAATTGGGAGAGAAATATGGATATAGGAATGCCCAGGCAACTGTTTTAGCTCCAACAGGAACAATTGCATTTATGATGGATTGCGACTGCACCGGAATTGAGCCAGACATTGCATTAGTAAAATACAAAGTTCTTGCTGGAGGAGGCATGCTTAAAATTGTCAATAGAAGCGTCTCTCTTGCTCTCAAAACTCTAGGTTATAATGATGAAGAAGTTGCAAGAATAACTGATTTCATAGACAAAGAGGATACAATTGAAGGTGCTCTAGATTTAAAGCAGGAGCATTTGCCAATATTTGACTGTGCATTCAGGGCTGCAAAAGGCAGGAGATCTATTTATTATAAAGGTCATGTACTTATGATGGCAGCTGTTCAGCCATTTATATCAGGGGCAATAAGCAAAACAATTAACATGTCTGAAAATTCAACAGCTCTTGAAATTGCAGATGCATATATTTTTGCATGGGAGCAGGGTCTAAAGGCAGTTGCAATTTACAGAGAAAACAGCAAGAGAAGTCAGCCGCTAAATACTAAAAAAACAGAAAATGAAATGGTGAAAAAGGCAGGCAGAACTTCAAATGAGAGAGTTAAAATGCCTCAGACAAGAAAGAGCATAGTGCACAAATTTGATATTGCGGGGCACAAGGGATTTTTGACAATAGGGCTTTATGACAACGGAAAGCCTGGAGAAATGTTTATTTCTATACATAAGCAGGGAAGCACAATAAGAGGGCTTATGGATGCATGGGCAATATCTGTCTCTCTTAATCTGCAATATGGCGCATCAGTGAACGATTTATTTGAAAATTTCAGACATCAAAAATTTGAGCCTTCAGGATTTGTAAGAAACTCAAATGGGGGCGAGCTTGATAAGAAAATCAGGCAGATTAGAACAGCTTCCTCAATAGTGGATTATGTTGCGCAGTTCATGCTTAATAATTTTGGAGAGGGCGCTGGTGGAGTTGAAGCTGATATAGACATGGAAAAAGCAAGGGAAGAAAAAGATGAGCAGCTCTCAATAAAAGATTTTGGAAACGAAGGATTGACTTGCCCTCATTGTGGAGGTCCTGCAAAAAGGATGGGCAACTGCTCAATTTATTGCACATCTTGCAAACAGACAACAAGAAGCGGCTGCGGAGAATAGAAAGTTATATTCAACAATATAAATATTTAAAATAGCCATCTCTTTCTATGTATATGACTATACAGTATAATGTTCCAATAAAAGTTTTAGACCTGAAGATAGAATATATGATTCAACATGCTCTAAAAAATTACAGAGTTTTTACAGACGAAAGCGGTAATCTATCTGGCACTTGTTTTTCAAGAGAGAATCTTCCTTATGTTGGAAGTATAGTTGTTGTAAAAACAATAAGAAAAGAAGCAGCAGATACAGCACATGAAGTGTTGAGCGGTATTGAAGGGTTGATTGTTCTGCCAATAACTGAATGTAATCTGGAAGAGGATGAAGAAAGAATTAAGGCCATATTAGAAGCGCGAAGATAAAATACCTAGCTCCTCAAAGGCACAAACACAAATCCTGGAAATTCAGTTTCAACTGTTTCTCCGTTTTTTTCTTTTTTAATCTGGAATATTGATTGTTTTACTGCTGCAACTAAAATCCCCTCTTCTCTTAACTCTTCAAGAAGATGTCTTGGAACTTCAGGACATGAAGCGCTCACAATAATTCTGTCAAAAGGGGCAAATTCCTTTAATCCTTGGGAGCCGTCTCTTATTAAAACCTCTACATCTTTTTCTTCAGCAAGATAGATCCTTGAACGAATTGCAAGCTCTTTCAATATCTCTATTCCATAAATCTTTCCATTTGGATTTATTTTAGAGAGAAGCGCAAGAACATATCCAGAGCCAGAGCCAATTTCCAGAATCTTTTGATTGTCTTCCACATTAAGAAGGTTGAGCATTAGTGCAATTGTTGATGGCTGGGAAAGTGTTGAGCCCTCCATTACAGGAAGTGCAATGTCTTCATAAGCATATCCAATTAAGTGCTGCGGAACAAAATCTTCTCTCTTAACTTTGCCAAAAGCATCTATAACAGCCGCAGAAAAACCCTTTTTCTTTAACGACGCCAAAAGCTCGTCTTTATTCACATTTTACCAAAGGCATTTTAGTATTTATTATTAACTGTTCTTTGATTAATTAGTTTTATATTATAACTCAACACTCCAGCAATATCTTGTTACTTTATAGTCTATTTTTTGAAGATAATTTTATTAAAGCTACAAACTCTATCTGTTAGAATTATTAAATACAAATTACATTAATTTAGAGGTTACAGAATGATAAGACAAGGTTTATTAATTGACTTTTCTAAAAAAGGATTATGCATAGAATAATAAAAGAGGTTACATCTGAGAATTTTGACGAGTTTGTTTCAAAAGGAAACTCAATTGCATATTTTTGGGCAGTTTGGTGCGGTCCATGTAAAATGCTTGGTCCTGTTTTTGAAGAAGTTGCAAAAGAAATGATAGAAAAAGTAAAATTTGGCAAGGTAGACGTTGATGAACAGCAAGATCTGGCGAACCAAATGGAAATAATGAGCATACCAACCATGATATTTTTTAAGAATGGCGAGCAGATAGGGAGAAATAGCGGATATATGAATAAAAAAGAATTCTCAAATATGATTAAGAACTTGTTTGAAAATTAGTCTATAACAATCAAAAAAGGTTTAAAGATTTTGTCAATTTAAAATCTTTAACCCGTTCTGTGCTTAAACCTGCACAGAAGTTTTAAATAACGTGTTTTGCTTTGAGTCGTAAGGCCTCGTAGCTCAGCCTGGATAGAGTACTGGCCTTTTAAGCCAGGTGTCGCGGGTTCAAATCCCGTCGAGGCCATTGCTGACGGGATTTTTCAGATACTTCAACTCGCAAAGTTGAATGTCATAGCGGAACAAAGTTCTGCTAGTGCCCATCGAGGCCATTTTATCTTAATTTCTGTCAAAATAGCATAGAGATAAGGGATATTATATCTGCATTTTTTGTTTTTGAAAAAACAAAGATTTAAAAAGCAACTTTTGTAAATTTCTATACTCCACAATTGACAATCAATTGAAATTATCTCGCCATGCACATACTACAGCCAAAACACATTAAATTGAAGCCAAATGAGGTTCAGGAATTGTTAAAGAAATATAATCTCTCTCTGGCGCAATTGCCAAGAATTAAATCTGATGATCCTGCCTTGCCCGAAGGATGCAAGCAGGGAGATGTTGTGAAAATAGAGAGAAAAGACGAAGAGAATAGTTCTGTATACTACAGGACCGTGGCATAAGATGCAAGAGCAGAAAAATATACTAATAAAAAAATATCTTGAACAGCACTCCCTTGTAGAGTCAAACATACTCTCTTTTAATGATTTCATCAATAATAGAATGCAGCAAATTGTCTCGGAGCTTAATTCAAGCCTGGTAAATGAAGAAGAAGTAGAAATAAGGATTGGAAAAATAAGAATAGAAAAGCCAAATATAATTGAGGCTGACGGAAGCACAAGCATTGTAACCCCCACAATTGCAAGATTAAGAAGTCTGACCTACTCGTCTCCTGTTTATGCCGAGCTTACAATAAAATATGGAAACCAGACAGACAGCTCAGAAGTTGAAATAGGGAGGATTCCAATTATGGTAAAAAGTTCTGCCTGTAATATGGGTGGAATGAGCAAGGACGAGCTTAGGGAAAATTATATGGATCCGCTGGACCCTGGAGGTTATTTCATCATAAACGGAAATGAGAGAGTAATGGTCATGAACGAGGATCTTGCAGCAAATCAGCCATTTATTGAAGAGGGAAGATTAGGATTAACATTAAAAATATTCTCGCAAAGAGGTTCATACAGAATCCCAGCCACAATTTCTGAAGCAAAAGACGGAATTTTAGAATTAACATTCAGCAGGCTCAAGAATATTCCGGCAATTGTTCTGTTAAAAGTTTTTGGAATGACAAAAGAAGCGGACATTGCAAAAAATATTGGGCACGAAAATGATTGCTTGATTGTAAATTTATACGAATTTGGCAATTTGCACGAGTCAGAAGATGCAATCGTTTACATAGCTGAAAAAGCAGGGATACAAGGCACAAAAAAAGAGATAATTGCAAGAGTAAAACAAAGAGTGGACTCATTCTTGCTGCCGCACATAGGAACAGAAAAATCTTCGAGAATGGAAAAAGCTCTTACATTATGCAAGTTAATAAAACTCTATTTAAAAGCAAAAGAAGACAAGTCATTAAGAACGGACAAGGACCATTACGCAAATAAGAGAGTAAAATTATCTGGCGATTTAATGTCCGACTTGTTCAGAATAAATCTGGGAATTTTTGTAAGAGATATACAATATTCTCTCCAGAAAGTAGCAAAGAGAAAGAAATTCTATTCCATAAAGACTCTAGCTAAGTCAACATTATTCTCTCATAGAATCGAAAGCGCAATAGCAACAGGAAGCTGGATAGGCGAGAGAACAGGGGTAACACAAAATATGGACAAGGCAAACTATCTTGCAATCCTCTCTCAGCTTCAAAGAGTCTCGTCCACGCTTCCGGGAGAACAGGAGAATTTTATGGCAAGGACCCTGCACCCAACACATTACGGAAGATTCTGCCCTACAGAGTCCCCTGAAGGAACAGAAATAGGACTTAGAAAAAATCTTTCCATCCTAGCGAAAATATCTACAGCTGTAATCATTGACGAAAACGAAGTGCTCAATAAATTTGCAGGATTTGGATTAAACAAAGAAAGTGGAAAAAAGAATGTTTTCTTCAACGGCAGATTTGTCGGATTTGTAGATAATTCTGAAGAGTTTATAAACAAAGTAAGAACTGCAAGAAGGTCTGGAGAATTTCCAAAAGAGATGAGCGTTAGAAATGACAAGATACTTGAGCAGGTTACTATATCTACAGAGGTTGGAAGAGTCCTTAGACCGCTTATAATTATAGAAAATGGAGCAAGCAAATTAAGGAGCGAGCATTTGATTTTGTTAGAAGAGAACAAGCTAAAGTGGAGCAATCTTGTTAATGAGGGAGTGATAGAATATATAGATGCTGCAGAAGAAGATAATGCTCTCGTTACATTAAGGGAGGAGGCAATAACACCAGAGCATACTCACTTAGAAATTCATCCCATTGACTTGTTTGGCTTGATAACGAGCCTTGTTCCATTTGCAAACCACGACCAGTCGGCAAGGTTAAACAGGGGAAGCAAGACATTGAAACAAAGTTTGGGAATTTACGCAGCAAATTATCCAATAAGATTAGACACAGACGTTTCTATTCTTCACTATCCCCAAAAGCCAATTGTCAGAAGTTTTGTTTATGATACCTTAGATGTCTATCCTTCAGGACAGAACATTATCGTTGCGATAATGCCATTTGAGGGATATAACATGGCAGATGCAGTTGTCTTGAACAAGGCGAGCATTGATCGTGGAATGGGAAGAAGCACATATTTCAGGCCATATTCTACTACAGAAATGCAATATCCTGGAGGACTGTCTGACGAAATAACAATACCTGACAAAGATGTTTCTGGGTATAGAACAGAAGAAGCATACAGGTTTTTAGAAGACGATGGAATTGCTTATCCAGAAGCAGACATGGGAGAAGGAGATGTTACAATAGGAAAAATCACGCCGCCAAAATTCTTGAGCGAGGCAAAAGATATAAGCATACAGGCAAAAAAAGAAGCAAGTTCAACAATAAGAAGGGAAGAAAGAGGAACAGTTGACGCAGTTTTCGTTACAATAGACCAAGAGGGAAACAGAATAATTCACGTGAGAACAAGAGATTCAAGAGTTCCAGAGCCAGGAGATAAATTCTCAACACCTCACGGGCAAAAAGGAGTAGTCGGACTGATTGCAGATTCTGAAGATATTCCGTTTACTTTAAGAGGAATAAAACCTGATTTGATGTTCAATCCCCATGGAATACCAAGCAGAATGACTGTCGGTTATTTGATAGAACTTCTTGCCGGCAAGACAGGAGCAGTAAGCGGAAAGATCATAGACGGCACGCCTTTCACAGGATCAACTGTGGAAGAATTAGAAAAACAACTTGAAGAAATGGGTTTCAGATATGATGGAAAAGAAACAATGTATAATGGGATAACAGGCAAGAAAATGGATGCAAAAATTTACATTGGAAATATGTATTACCTTAAATTGAAATACATGGTAAAAAACAAATTGCAGGCAAGAGCATCTGGAAAAGTTGCTCTGCTTACAAGGCAGCCAATAGAAGGAAGGGCAAGAGGCGGTGGTTTAAGATTGGGAGAAATGGAGCAGCAGGCACTTGTAGGCCACGGCGCCGCATTATTGCTCAAGGAAAGATATGATTCTGACAAGACAATCATCTGGATATGCAGAGAGTGCGGTGACATGACTTATGAAGACACAATAAAGAACAGAGTAATATGCAATCTCTGCGGAAGCAATGAAGTCGAGCCTCTTGAAGTTTCATATGCATTTAAGCTACTTGTTGACGAGTTGTTGGGATTGGGAGTGCACACATTATTCGAATTAAAGAATAAATATCAACAATGAATAAAATATATAAAGAACATATATGGAAATTGGCAGAAAGCTCAAGAGAGATACATAAATATGTTAAGATAAATGAAAAAAGTTTGAGAAGGAAATATATAGGTAATTTTATTGCGACACTGGATTATAAATTTGCAGATTGTAATAATGATGAAAGTACGGCATATGTAATAGTTCATGATGGGGCATTTAATAGTTTTGTTGCTGAGATAGGGGGATTACGAAGATGACAGAAACATATTTTAGAAAGCAAATTAGCGCATTGAGGTTTGGTCTGATTAGCCCAGAGCAGGTTAAAAAAATAAGCACTGCAAAAATTGTAACCCCTGAACTTTATGACATTGACGGATTTCCTGTTGACGGCGGTTTGATGGATTTGAGATTGGGCGCAATAGACCCTGGAGTCAGATGCAGAACTTGCGGTAAAAGAGTAAAAGAATGCCCAGGTCATCCTGGTTTAATTGAACTTGCACGCCCAGTATTTCATATAAAATATATTCCGCTGATTGAGCTTTGCTTAAGAAGCTTCTGCCCAAAATGCGGAAAATTAACGCTAAATGAAGAAAAGCAAAAAGGAATAAGTCCTGCTGCAAGAGCAAAGAAAGCAAGAGACACAAGAAGATGCCCTCATTGCGGAGAAACTATAGAGAGAGTTAAATTAGAAAAGCCAAGCATATTTATGCTTGGAAAGAAAAGATTGTCACCGATAGAAGTAAGGGAGAGATTAGTCAATATAAGCAATGAAGAATTAAAGAGAGTTGGAATAAACACAAATACATGCAGACCAGAGTGGGCAATCTTATCTCTTCTTTTAGTTCCTTCAGTTACAGTCAGGCCATCTATAACGTTAGAGAGTGGTGAGAGAAGCGAAGATGATTTAACACACAAATTATCAGACATAATAAGGTCAAATCAGAGACTCTGGGAGAACTTAAATGCAGGAGCTCCTGAAGTTATAATAGAAGACCTTTGGGACCTTCTTCAATATCATGTTACAACATTTTTTGACAACAATGTTTCTAGAATACCTCCTGCAAGGCATCGTTCCGGGCAACCTCTTAAAACAATAACAGAAAGAATAAAAGGAAAAGAAGGAAGAATAAGGCACAATCTGGCAGGAAAGAGAGTAAATTATTCTGCAAGAACAGTTATCTCTCCAGACCCATTGATAAAGATAAATGAAATTGGTGTTCCTTTTGAGATTGCAAATATAATTACAGTTGCAGAGCATGTAACTTCTCTGAACATAGAATCTATGAAAGAATTGATAAAGAAAGGCAATGTCTATCCAGGCGCAAATTATGTAGTCAGACCAGATGGAAAGAGGAAGAAAATAACAGATGCGCTTAAAGATGAATTATGTGTAGAAATACAACCAGGATATAAAATTGAGAGGCATCTAAGAGATGGAGATATTGTGCTGTTTAATCGACACCCATCATTGCACAAGCAGAGCCTTATGGCCCACTATGTCAAGGTGCTTCCGAACAGGACATTTAGACTGCATCCTGCTGCTGCTGCTCCTTACAACGCAGACTTTGACGGAGACGAGTGCAATATACACAGCCCTCAAACAGAAGAGGCAAGGGCAGAAGCTAGAATCTTGCTTGAAGTAAGCAACAATATCATATCTTCTAAAAATAATATGAATCTTGTAGGAACAATAGATGATTCTATTACTGGATTGTATCTTCTGGCCAAAAACAATTTTGAAAAAGGCGAAGCAGAAGAGCTTTTATTCAGTTCAGGAGCTGCAAGCAATATCAAAAAAAAGAATATAGACGGAGCAGAGCTCATTGCGCAGATCTTGCCAAAAGGAATGTCTCTAAAGATTCCAGGCGAGATGACAGGAAGCAATAGCTTTGCAACAGAAGACGGCAAATTTGTTAAGTTAATTGACAAGGAATTTGGAAGAAAAGAGGCAATTGATTCAATAAACAGGGGATTTCTTCTTGGAGCAGCTTATCTGTCAAGAAGAGGATATACTCTGGCGCTCAGGGATCTAGATGTTTCTGAAAAAGTAAAAGAGATAACAATAAATATTATAGCCCATGCAGAGAAAAAGACTGCAGAAGTTATAGAATCTTACAAAACAGGGAATCTTGTCAGAATTCCTGGGAAAAGCCTTGAGGAAACAAGAGAGATAAAAATACTTCAGATATTGAATGATGTTAGAAATGATACTGGAAATGCTATTAAGGAGCATCTTCAAAAAGAGAGCAATATTAATATTATGATCTCTGCAGGTGCTGCAGGGAGTATGAGCAATATAACACACATAGCCTGTCTTGTAGGGCAGCAGTCTCTCTGGAATAAAAGAATAAGTTTTGGTTATACAGAAAGAACTCTGCCTTTTTTCAGGTGGGGTGATTTAAGCGCAGAGAGCAGGGGTTTCATCAAATCTTCTTACTTAAAAGGGCTTAAGCCAACTGAATTCTTCTTTGGAGCAATAACAGGAAGAGACGGGCTTATGGATACAGCGCTTAGAACTCCAAAATCAGGATATCTTTATAGAAGGCTTGTCTCTGCATTGCAGGATTTGAAAGTAGAATATGACGGAACAGTAAGAGACGCGTCTGAGAACATAGTTCAATTTATAGCAGGAGGAGATAACAAAGATGTTTCAAGATTGCATTTGAAAGACAACAAAATCTCGCCTGGAGAGGCAATTGGCGTTGTAACTGCGCAATCTTTTGGAGAAGCCTCTACGCAGATGGTTTTGAGAGTATTCCACCACGCTGGAGTAGCGCAAATGCAGATTACAGGATTGCCAAGATTAATTGAGATATTTGATGCAAGAAAGAAGCCCTCAACTCCCTCAATGGAGATTTACCTTGACAAAGAAAACAATAATGATCGGGATGCAAAGGTAATTGCTGAAAAAATAAAGGAAGTTACTTTAAAGGAAATATTGGAAGAGATTAAAATTGATTTTGCAAATAAGAGAATAGAGATGTTGCTTGATAACAAGGCTCTAAAAAGCGTTCATGTAGGTGCGCAAAAGATAGCAGAGAGATTGAGCGAGAGTGGATTTAATGTAAAGCAAAACGACTTGAAAATAACTCTTAATGCATCTGATTTTGATTTTAAGGCCATATACAAACTCAAGGAGAAAATAAAAGAGACCATAATCTCTGGCATCAAGAACATCTCACAGGTTGTTATCTCAAGCAGAGGAAAAGACTTTGTTATCTTGACAGCTGGCTCAAATGTAAGAGAAATAATTGAATTAAAGGGCGTGGATAAAAATAGAACGCTCTCAAATGATATTTATGATGTAATGCAGACATTGGGTATAGAAGCTGCGAG
>CAYZSY010000007.1:0-25619 GCA_964481185.1 Candidatus Woesearchaeota archaeon
TCCTCGAACAGGACAGACACTTCTTGCTAGAGCTGTAGCAATTGAAACCGAGGCTAATTTTATTCTGTTGAACGGCCCGGAAATCATGAGCAAATTTTATGGAGAGAGTGAGAAAAAGATAAGGGATATTTTTGACGATGCTGAAAAGAATGCTCCATCAATTATTTTTATAGACGAGATTGACGCAATTGCTCCAAAAAGAGAGGAAGTTCAGGGAGAGGTTGAGAGAAGAGTTGTTTCACAGCTCTTGACAATGATGGATGGATTAAATTCAAGAGGGAGAGTTATTGTTATTGGTGCAACAAACAGGATAAATTCACTTGACCCTGCGTTGAGAAGGCCAGGAAGATTTGACAGAGAGGTTGAGATTTCAGTTCCTGACAAACAAGGAAGATTAAGCGTCCTGAAAATTCATACTAGAAATATGCCTTTGAAGAAAAATGTAAATCTTGAGTTTTTTGCAGGTAAAACACATGGTTTTGTAGGAGCAGATTTAAGCGCCCTGACAAAAGAAGCTGCAATGATTGTTCTTAGAAAGATAGCTCCAGAGCTTGATCTTGAGGGGGATAAAGCAATACCGCGGGAAGTTCTTGATAAAATTGTTATTGATGCAGAAGATTTTGGGGATGCACTTAAAGTTGTAAGACCTAGTGCTATGAGAGAAGTTCTTGTTGAAGCGCCCACAATAGGATGGGGTGATATTGGCGGATTGGATGGAACAAAGCAAGCACTAATTGAGGCTGTTGAGTGGCCAATTAAAAATCCAGAATCATTTAAGAATGTTGGAATAAGGCCGCCAAGAGGAATATTACTCTACGGTCCTCCAGGAACAGGAAAGACACTTCTTGCTAAAGCTGTTGCAAAAGAGAGCGAAGCTAATTTCATACACATTAAAGGACCTTCATTACTTTCAATGTGGGTTGGAAAATCTGAAGAAGGAATAAGAAAAGTATTTGAGAGAGCAAGACAGGTAAGCCCGTGCATTATATTTTTTGACGAGATTGACGCACTAGCTTCAAGAAGGGGAATGGAGATGGGCACAAAAGTTACAGAGAGGGTTCTTAATCAACTTCTTGCAGAAATGGACGGGCTTGAAGGCTTGGAAGATGTTACTGTAATTGGAGCGACAAACAGACCAGATATATTAGACCCTGCACTTCTTCGTCCTGGAAGATTTGACAGAATAATTCTTGTTGATGTTCCAGATACCGAGAGCAGGAAAAAAATATTTGAGGTTCATACAAAAAATGTTCCTATCACCCAAGATGTTAATCTTGATGAGTTTGTTAAACTTACAGAAGGATTTGTCGGAGCAGATTTGGAGAGTTTTGTGAGAGAAGCTGCAATGACTGCTCTTAGAAGAGATATAAAATCAAAGAGCGTTACAAAGAGAGATTTTGAAGAGGCATTTTCAAAAATTAGGCCTTCTGTTTCAACAGAGACAGCTAAAAGATACAAGAAGATTGAGGAATATTATATAAGAAGTGCAAAATCTGGAATGGAACTGAACGGTCCTATTTATACAGGATAAAAGTGCAGCAATATTACTATTCTATAATTACAACACTTTAGAAAGATTTATATATAATCTTTTCTTGCGGTTTCTACAATTTAGTGGTCAAAATGGCAGAAGACGACAAAAATAAAGATAAACATGAAGGCCAGGGAGAGCCAATCAGCCCTGTAGAACCTGCTCCAGTTGAAAAACCTTCTAGAAAGTCTAAAACACCAAGAGTTAATCAGAGAGAGATAAACAAAGGGTTTGATAATAAGATTGAAGAGATAGGCGAGAGTGTTAAAGATTTGGGTTCTAGAATTGAAGGATATGATGATAAAAGAGAGAGCAATAATAAAGATTTAGCTAAAAAATATGGCGAGGTTTCTGGGAGATATACTGGTTTAATTATGAATGTTCATGATTTTGAGAGAAAATATGGTGAGTTGGGAAGAGATTTGAATGCACAAAAGTTTACATCAAAACACATGGGTGAGAATATGAGGAAATATGTTGCCAAGATGTTTTCCGGATTTGAGGAAGATTTGAAAGAGGCAAAGCGTGGAATTGCTGAGAACATAGAGAGTGCTGAAGTCAGAGTTGTAAGGCAAATTGAGGAAAAGTCAGAGGAATCTGAAAATAGAGACAAGGCACTAATTCAAGATGTTGAAAAAAGATTTAACGAGGCAAAGTCAGAGCAAGATGCGATAAATAATAATATTGGGGGGAAAGTAGATGGAATTAAAGGTGAGGATGGCGTTTTCAATGGGGGAATTTATGGAAATGGAGGTTTTTATGAGAACTTTCGTCGTGTTGATGTGCAGATTAATGGTGATGGTGGTATTGATAAGAGAGTTGGCAATTTAGAAACTGGAAAAGAAAATAAAAGATCTCTTGCTCAAAAAATTTGCGGATATGTTTTTGGTGTTGGTGTTTCTGCTGCTCTTGCTCTTGCTTCTTATAATTATATGGCAAACAGGGCAAATAAAGGAGGTAATGAGAGCAAAACGCCGCAAGGTCTTGAGAATAGACTTAATGAGACAGATAAGAGAATAAAGACTATTGAATATAATCTTGAGAAAAAAGTTGAAAGTTACAAGATAGAGCAGGATGAAGCTAGCAAGAATTTTAATGACTCTATAGATAAACTTCGCCAGAGAATAGGGGGATTGGAAGAGAGTATGAAGAAGAGCGGGGAAGAATATAATTCTAGACTTGGGGGAATAGAAGATTTAATGGTTGAAGTGGTATCAGGAAACAAGGCAGTATATTCTACTATTCTTCAGAAGATAGATGAATTAGAGAAAGAAATGAGAGAGGGAAAGCAGGAGAAACCGGTGGGAGCACCATTTCCAAGATTTGAGGAACCAAAGCCAGAAGAAAAAAAATCCAAGGTTGAGTGGAGAGTAAATCCTTTCTTTGCGACAAGGAGCGGAGATGCTAGCGGCTATGTTACAGGCGGCTCTTTAAATGTCTTAACCGGAAATTTGGCAGTTGATATAACTCTTGGCAGGTCTGTAGCAGATTTTAATGGAAGTTCTTTATCTGTTAGAGAGGATAATGGAGCAGTCTTGTCTAGAATAACAGATAATTCAGATTGGAGACAAAGTTCTTTGAGAGAGGCAGAATCTGTTGGACTTGGCTTTTTCAATAGGGATAAAACGAGAGCTTTCTTATTGAAGGCTTCAAATGAGAGAGAAGAAATAAAAAATAAGAATGTAGAAGATGTTATGGTTGAGTTTCCAAATAATCCAGAAATACCGACAACATATGTTCAGAGCATAGTAAACACTCATACAAAAGCCAATATTAAAGCATTGACTGGAGATTTGGGCTTTTTCTCTGATAAAACCTATGGCGGATTCATTGGAAAGCTAGAAGATATTTCTGTTAAAACAGATGTTGTCGCTAATGGGGTAGATATAATGGATGAGGAAAAGACATTTACTGCAGGCTCTATTGGAGGTTATGTTGGAGGAGATAATCGCGGATTAGGGTGGAGAGTTCTTGCTCTTAAGAATATTGGCGGCTGGGTTCCTTCAAATCAGAGAACAGAAGGAGCTGCGCATGTTTCTTTATGCAGATACCTTAAGGATGTACCACTATCTTTTGGAGTCGGATATGGAAGAGAGGGCGGAGAAAATAAAGCTAGGTTTGCATTTTCTGCAGGCGGAAATGGTTCTGAAAATATATTAAAGGTGGCAGAATATAATGATTTATTCTCTGAAGGAAGATTGGATGAGCAGAGAACTTTGGATTTGTATGATGCACTTTTAAAAGAGGGTGGATTTGGGGCTTATGGAGAGGCAGGAAAGGGAAAGTATAGAATTGCAGCCGGCTTCTCTGCTTTTGACTCAAGATTAAAAGTTGCTGGTGGATTTGAGAAAGAGCTAGAGGCGAGAAAAGCTCTCGCAAATGTCAGACTTCAGCTTGGGGAGAAAGTATCAGCTTATGCTTTTGGAGAGAAAAATAATGATAATCTCGGAGATGATAATATAGTAGGATTTGGCATTGAGGTTAAACATTAAAATGAACAACAAAAAAATATTTGGAATTGCAGCCCTGGGGGCATTGGCTATTTTAGCTTTTGCTGTTTTTGCTTCTGTTACAAGCGCTTTATCTTTGCCTCCTGTTGTATCAATAAGCGCCACGCCTAATCCTGCAAACTTTACATCTACAATAATTGCAGTTGCAGTTGACTTAAGCGGCTCTGGAATCTCAAGAGTTTCAATATTTGAAGACGGAGTTAAAGTTAAAGAGGTTTCAACTTCAACAGCTGTTTTTGTTGCTGTGCATACATCTCCTGGAACAAGGAGTTATTATGCTGTTGCATCTGATTATGCTGGCGGAGAGACATCCTCACAAACAATAAATGTTGGTTTTCAGAATAGTCCTCCAATATTAAATGCAATAGGAAACAAAGTTGTTAATGCTGGAGAGCTTTTAACATTCAATGTAAGCGGTTATGATTATGAGAATGAGTCTTTGACTTATTCAGCTTCAGGGTTGCCGGGCGGAGCAACATTTAATGCTCTAACAAAGACCTTTTCTTGGCAGACCTTGCTTTCCCAAACAGGAAGCTATAATGTAACATTCTCTCTAAATGACAGCTTCGGGTTTGACTCGGAGACAGTTAGAATTGATGTAATAAACTTGCCTCCACAGATACAATTTGTTTCTCCAACAGAAGTATCTGGAAGTTCGTTGAACAGAAGCGATATTTTCATCAATGTAACTGCGATAGATAGTGACCTCTCAACTATAACAATAAATCTTTACAATGCAACAAACTCTCTTGTATTTTCTACTAGCTCTGCATTTTCTCCATTTTACGTAAATCTCTTAAATCTTGCAAATGGGACATATTATTTCAATGCAACTGCTTCAGACTCATTTGGAAATTCTAACAGCACTGAAACAAGAAATATAACAGTCAGCGGAAATGGAACAGGCGTTATAGGTGTTGGAGGTCCAGTAAGCACTCCTGAAGAAGAGGAAGAAAGCAGTGCAAGCAAAATTAAAAATGTTACAGAGAGCGATTTGATAAGAGGAGTTTCTATTTCTCTTAATACAAACGATAGATTAAGGCTTATTTTGTGCGGAGCTCCGTATTTCATAAAATTAACAGATGTTGATAGTAATGCAAATGAAGCAACTTTCTCTCTAAATCCGGGTGCATATACATTTACTCTTAAAGAAGGCAGAAGCGAAGAGATAGATTTGGATTCAGACCTTGTGAATGATATCACTTTCAGAGTTGAGAGCACGAGTACAGAGAGAGCAAAAGTTTATTTGAAGAGAATCTCTGGTTTATTGTGCGAACCAACAAGCCAAATTATGTCTGTTAATGTGACTTATGAGCTGGAGAAGCTTGCTCCAAAAGAGAAAAAGCTCGATTATAGCTTGACTATTATACTCTTGATTGGCGGGATATTGCTTCTTGGAATTGCCATTGGAATTTATTATCTAACTGCTCCAAGAAAGAGATAATTAGAGAGTTGTAATTATTTTCTTATCTTTTGCTAACAATGTAGTTTCTTCTGCCTGTGCTACTTTTCCGTTGCCTGCTTCCATAAGCCTTGGATAGTTGTGCAAGATTCCTACATCTTCAATTCTTTTTAGAGCTAACAAACCGCGTGAGCCGAATTTTTTGTATATCCATCTTGAGCAAAATGGAAGGGTTTTATAGTTCTCATAGATAAAAGCCAGAACTTCCCTTGAGAAATCGTCTCTTACATGACCATCTCTCTCAAGCCTGTAAATTCCAGAGGGCTTTCCGTCTTTTACTCTTCCAAGCCCGTTTGTTGAAAATGGCTCAATTGCATAAACTCCTTCTTCTATTGTTTTTTCCTGCGAATTGTCTACATTTGGAATTGTGATTCCTGCATGAAGGGTATAAGGTTCTATAGAATGTCCAGAGAGGTTTTGAATTGGTGTGAAACCAAGAGATTTTATCGCTTTTTCTATTGCTGCTCCTATATTTCTTATTTTTACACCAGCGTTTATTGTTTTGCATCCTTCCTCGACTGCTTTTTCTGCAGCTTGTATAAGTTTTTTGTTCTCCTCTGAATTTTCCAGGTCCATTGAAAACGCGCTGTCTGCTACACATCCGTCTATCTGCACTCCAATATCCACTTTTAGCAAACCCTGTGCTTTTCTTGTATCATTGAATGATGGGGTGTCGTGGGCTGCTATTTCATCAATTGAGAGATTGGTAGGGAAAGCAATTTTTGCTCCCATCTCAATTATCTTTGATTCTATTTTTTCAGCTATCTCAAGAAGAAAAATGTCTTTTTTTATGAATGTTCTTGCATACTTTTTAACTTCGGAGGATATCTTGCCAGCTTTGATGAATTTTTCATAGTCTTTGCCCTCTGATTTTGATTCTTTTTGTGATTTAGAATTAACAGACACTTCTTTTGGTTTTGAGAGAGGTACATTATTCATTTGGTGAGCTTTGGTTACATTATCTGTGCCTCGTCCTGTTACTCCGCCATATTGTTTTTCAGTCATGTTGTATGATAATTGGTTAATTTAATGGTTTTTTAATTCTTCGCTCTTTTGGAACATAATTGAATAGCTTTGTTCCGTTTGATTTGCCACATCCAAAAAAGTCTCCGTTGAATCTGATTGCATAAACTCCCTGAGGAATATTCGCTTCCAAGTCATTGCCTCTGATCCACAAATTCATCTGGCTTTCATCAATATCCAAAACATTTTTTGTTATCTGTTCTTTTAAAAGCATGAGGGCTTCAAAAGATAAACGCAGACCGGTTTCTTCTTTTTTCAAGAAATATATTCCGACACCTTCAACTTTTGCCAACTCACCCGCTTTTATTATTTCTTCCTTGCTTAGACTTCCAGAAAATGCCCTTATCTTTTCTTTACCAGATTCTATAAGCAAATATGGGATGTTTGTTATTCCAAACTGCTCGTTTAGCTCTTCTATTATCCTATTTTTTTCAGATGATTTTATGAATGTGTATGTGGTCATTTTATATCCTCAAGCAAAGTCATCTTGCAGACAAAAAAACCCTCGCTGTCATTGTCTTGGGGGTAAATTCTACAAGCTTTTCTTACTTCTTGACTGTAAGATTTGTTATCCCATTCTGTTATGCCTTGTCTGCATTTCAGAGGGAGGGAAATTTGCTCAACTTTTACCGGGAAGTTCTTTAGTGCAAAATCTATGATTTCTTCATTTTCTTCTGGAGCATGTGTGCAGGTTGAATAGACAATAGTACCTCCAGCCTTAAGGCATTTCAGGGCAAATGCAATGAATTTTTTCTGCATTCTTGATAGTTTTTTGATTATCTTCTCGTTCCACATTAAAAATGTTTTGGGAGAGCTTCTTAATGTGCCTTCTCCGGAGCAGGTTGCATCAAGAAGAATTTTATCAAATCTAAACTGCGATTTTGCTATATTTGAACAGAAAGCCACAGCATCTTTCTGTGTTATAATTGTATTTGAAACCCCGTTTCTTTCCAATGTTGCTGAAAGTATTTTAACTCTATCTAGCTTGAGGTCATTTGCAATTAAAGTTCCTTTATTCTCCATTCTTGCTGCAATTTGAGATGTTTTTGAGCCCGGAGAAGCCATTAAATCAAGAATAAACTCTCCTGGTTGCGGATTTAAGGCGAGAACTGAAAGCATGCTTGATATTTCCTGGACATAGTAATATCCCAAAAGATGCTCTATTGAGTTTCCAAGCTCTCCAGGCATTAAATTTTGATTTATTAACATAATTTCAGGATTGGAAGGATAGGGCTGTATGACTTTCCATTTTTTGTTAAGTCTTTCTATAAGTTTATTTGGCGATATTTTAAGGGTGTTGCAGCGAATGAAATTTCTAGGTCCAGTGTGAACTATCTTCTCAAATGCTTCAAAGTCTTCTTTTTTTGGCATTAACTTTTGCATTCTTTCTTTAAATGCGGGTTTCATTTCCGGCCTCATATAATTAAGGTGAATATCTGGGTTTTAAAGATTACTTTGCAATCTTTAACATTCGCTTTTTACAAAGCTTCATGTTTAAATATAACTTATCTATTTGTATCCAAAGATTTTATTATATTCTTTGTGGTCAAAAATGTCTAAAATAAAGCTAATTATCTCCAATTGATTGCCGTGTATAGTATAAATTAGTCTCCAGAAGTCTGATAACTCAATTCTCCAAATATTTTCAGAATCATATAACCTTTTGTATTTATCTGGGATTAAGCTTTTAGGAACCTGATTTCCTGAGAATGGATTTTGCTTTAATGAACTGATTGCTCTCTCAATTGATCTTAAAAGAGTTTGATGAAATGAACTATTAATTCCTTTTTTATCCTCTTTTTCAACATTTTGCAGCAGGAGTTCGTATGTTTCATTGGCCTTCTCAGAAAGTTTGACTATTAGCTTCCTGTTTTTAAACATTTTTATATTTCTCGAGCATTTTCCAGCGCTCTTTTTAGCTTTGGGCTCGGGTTGTAAATCCAGAGAATTCCTTTATGGGAATCGATTATCATTCCTTTTTCTTCAAGATAGGAGAGAATTATGTTAAGTGTTTGATGCATTATTTTGACGGGGAGTCTTCTTTTCAATTCCTCGCGGTCTATCATTACATTTGCCTCTTTTAGTATTCTCTCTATCATTAAAACTGTTTTCAAGTTGGGATAGTGTATTACTTCATTCTTATTATATAAATTCATATATCTTTATATATATAGTTATATATAAATGTTTGTTTTTGGTTGGAGAAAGCAAGGTATAAAAATAGATTGTTTTTATGATTCGTATGGCTAAAAAGAAGATTAATTTATGGGCAATAATTGCATTTGTGCTTGGTATTTTGCTTTTGAGTGTAGTTGTTTATATTTCTGTGAGCAAGTATAAACAGTCCAGAGAGGCAGAGAAAGCGGTTATATTTCAGCAAGGAGCTCAATATGGCTATCAAACGGCTGTGGTTCAGATGATGCAGAATGCAGAGGGATGCAAACCAGTTAATGTCAGCTTGCAAAATAGGACAATGCAAATGATGGATGTTTCTTGCTTTATTGGCGGGCAGTTAGTTAATTCTGGTAAATAGTTTGTGAGTTAATTTTCTAATCGAATTGGCTTTTCTGAACCTTTAGTTAATTTTGTTTTTTGACGCTGATTTTGTCCTTTATTCTTTGTGATTTTGTTGTTTTTTTCTCGGTTTTTTAAGAAATTTTGCTGGGCAGTGAAAAACTAAAAAATAGCCTCAATAAAATGTGAGGCGCGAAGCGCCGATTGCAGCCGGCATCTTTTGTTTTTGGAGATTTAAACGGCGGTTAATAGTACTTATGCGAAGGATTGATTTTTAGAAACTTTGTTTGTTCAGAAAGGTTTTTATAAAACTATCTTTTCTCTATTATTTATGATAAAGAGAGAGTTTGTATGGAAAGATGGGACAAGGAATTATGCAATTTTCTCTGATTGCGAAAAATATAGATATGTTTTAGAAAGAGTTTGGGATGATACAAAGGGAAAGATAATGTTTATCGGATTAAATCCTTCTACTGCTACAGAAGTGAAAAACGACCCAACTGTTAGCAGAATGATGTCATTTGCAAAACGCTGGAATTATGGGGGACTTATTGTTGGAAATATTTTTGCTTTTAGAACTACTTTTCCCTCAGATTTAAAAAAATCTGTTGATCCAATAGGAAAAGAGACAGATAAATTTCTTTTTGAAAATGCAAAAAATTCAGATAAAGTAGTTGCTTGCTGGGGGAATAATGCAGCTTTTTTGCATAGAGGCATCCAAGTTAGAAAATTAATTGAGAAGATGGAATGTTTCGGTTTAACTAAACAAGAAGAGCCGAAACATCCTCTTTATCTTAAATCAAATTCTGAATTGAAGCATTTAGAATAGTTTAGCCTGCTTGGAGCTTTTCTCTATGTCTTCAAGGGACTTGTTTTGAAGGGCAAGAATCTGATTGGCAATAGGGGCAATCTGCTTTTCTATATAATGGTCATAATCTATTTTATGCTTAAGTTTTTGCAGAGGCTCTGGGCCTTTTGTTGTTATATAATATTCTATAACTTTTGATTCTATTTTATCGAGAAGTCTTGCTGCTTTTACGTGAGGTGGGGTTGTTTTTGTGTATTCTTCTACTGATTTTCTTAGAGATTTTCTGTAAACTAGCTTTTCATCTAGCTTGCCTTCTCTTATCTTCTTTACATATGATTTGATAAATGGCTCTATCTGCTCTTTTTTGAATAACCTCATTAAGAGCTCTTTTTGGAATTCTCTTGCGGCTTCTGTCCAGTCTCCTCTTATTGCTTCAAGCCCTGTTATCTCAAGCTCTTCTTTTCCATCTTTTTCAACTAGTCCTGCATATCTCTTTTTTGCTGCTTTTTGTTCTTTCTCTCCTTTTTTCATTCTTAGCTGTGGAATCATCATAGAGAGATATTGCTTGTCAAACTGAAGTTCTAGGTATGAATCTCTATCATACAACTTTTTTATGTGCTCTTTGTAGAATTTATTTATCTGGTCCTGGAGCTCTTTTCCTAATTGATTCGCTTTCTCTTTTTCAAGATTTGTTTCTATAAAACATGAGTCTGTGTCGATATAGATAAATTTGTATCCTTTCTTTTCAATCTCCTCTGCGGTTTTCTGGATAATCCATCTTGCAAATCCAGTAATTGCATTGGCCATGTTCAGGTCGAAAAATCTGCAACTTGGACTTGCTAAAACTCCCCAGAATGAGTTCATGGTTGTTTTAATTGCATAACTTGCAAGCTCATTTTTCTCTTTTTTGTATTTTTCTCTCGCCGTGTGTAATTTTCTGATAATATGCGGTAGAATTCCTTCTTCATTTTTGAAAAATTCGTGGTTTGGGGATTCTATGGGATTCTTTTCTTTCTTCGCTTCTTTTTCAGTTATGTGGGCAGCAGGATCTATGTTAAATGTGCAAAGAATTGAGGGATAAAGGGATTTAAAATCAAGAACTAAAACGTTATTAAATATTCCAGATTTTGAAGAGAATACATAGCCCCCCTTTATTCTCTCCCCCCTGTCTCCGTAATGCGTTGTTGGGCATACAAATCCTCTTTTTCTTGCTTCTCTTATGTATAATGAGTCAAATGCCAAAATTGAAGAAGTTATCTTGTCCAGAGGCATTCCGGTAAGTTCGGAACGTTCTGTTGCTAACTCAATTGTCTTGGTTTTCTCAAGGATTTCGTAAACTAATTGACAATCAGTTAAGTTGTAATCTGCAAGGGCCTGGTGATTCTTCTGGGTGTTGTTTTTATACAATTTTTCTATCTCCTCGTGTCTCTTATCTCCCTTCATAAGCTTTCCTTTTCCTAAAATCACTTGGGAAACATCTTCCAAGCTGTAAGATTCAAATTGAGCATTTCTCATTGAAGGAGCTTGCTGAAGGAATGGGTCTCCTATTAGATTTAATCCGTCCAAGACTTGCCTGCCTGGAATGTCTGCTGAAGAAGAGCGCATATAATTTTCTTCTATTCTTAGTCTTGCCGGATAATTTGTTCTTCCTATATCAAACGGAATCTTGTATTTTTTGAACAGAGACTCCAGATATTTTAAGTCAAAGTCTATGACGTTCCAACCTATTATTATATCAGGGTCTAGTTTTATTATTTCATCTTTGAATTTTAATATGACTTCTTCTTCATTTTTGCAAGAAATTCCATTTTCCAGCTTTTTATCTGTAACAAAAAATACTTTCTTGTAACTATCTCCGGAGAGGCCTATGCAAAATAAATTGTTGAGCTTCTTGTTTGATTCTATATCCAGAGAAATTACTTTTAGTTTTGGCTTGAATTCTGCATCTCTTGGCCTTAATTTTGGTTCTTTGTAAATTCGGCCGGCTTTTTCTGATGTTTCATAGTCTCCTTCTATTTCAAGAGTTGAGAGAATATCATTGTCAATCAAGAATCTTGTGTGGGGTTTTATGTCTGATTCATATTTGTCTATTTTGTGAATGCTTTGAATTAACTTGTTCAGTTCCCTGTGATTTTCTGCGGAGATTTTAACAACTCTGTCTCCATGAAAGTTCTTCAGTTCTGTTTTTTCAACTTTATATTTAGACAGATATTTTTCTATGTTCTTCAAGTTGGATTCCTTGACAAAAAAGTATGGATTTAAGCTGTTAATTGTCACAAAAGACTGCCCGTTTTCTAATCTTCCAAATAATTGAACTGTTGTTCTTTCGTCAATGATTTCGTAAGTTGAATAAACAATAAATCCCTTCATTTTGTTTCAAGTTTAAGGGGAGTTTTATAGGTTTTTATTGCAAAAGAGGGTGTATAAGTTACTATCTAGTAGTCACAAAATAGTAAGGTTTAAATAGTGATATTTGTTTTTTTATGTATGGCTAGAGAAAAACATGAACCTAGTGATGGCGAAATAGTTAAAGCAAGAGCTATCGCTGAACGCTTTGGACATTACTCTGTTAATGAGATGGACAGAAAATCTCAAGAGATTTTAGTCAGGAGTTATTATGATAATATTCGTGGAACTTCGATAAGCAGATTGAATGATAACCAGTTGTTTAGAATAACCGAAAGGCTTTATGCTCAGACATATAACTGGGCTTGCAGACCAACTTCCTTGGAAATTGCTGAGAGAACATCACACAGCGATATTTTATCGCAAATTGCTAAGTTAAGAGGAATGATAGCATTGGGCGCTGATAGACACGAAATTTATGACTTAGACGAGTCAATATGCATGGAAATAGAACTCAAAAATATTCCTGAAGACGGCCTTGTAGCAAGTGCATATAATAAGGCAAGAAATGAGAAAAATGGTCGTTTTCCAAGGGTTGCTTCATAGAAATAATTAAGTTTATATCTTAGAATTCTAATCAGATAATATGGGTTTGCAGATAGGGGATATTGTTCCAAGAAAAGAGATTGAGTTTAAGGAACTAAAGGGAAAAGTTATTGCTGTTGACGCTCTTAACGCAATATACCAGTTTTTATCTTCTATAAGGCAGTCTGATGGGACGCCCCTTATGGATTCTTCAGGAAGAGTTACCTCTCATCTTTCAGGGTTGTTCTACAGGAATATTGCTTTGCTTTCTGAGGGAATAAGATTAATTTATGTTTTTGACGGAGAGTATCATAAATTAAAGGAGAAGACGCACGAGATTAGACAGGAAGCAAAGGAGATTGCAAGAGAGAAATACAAGAGAGCTGTTGAAGATGAAGACATTGAATCAATGGGCAAATATGCTCGCGGATTTACAAAAGTTGACAGTACAATGGTTGCTGAAAGCAAGGAGCTTCTTGAGGCAATGGGGATTGCAGTTGTTCAGGCTCCTGGAGAGGGAGAAATGCAGTGCGCGGAACTTGTAAAATCAGGACAGGCTTTTGCTGTTGGTTCTCAAGATTATGACGCTATTGCCGTGGGTGGAAGAAGATTAATTCAGAATTTGACTTTATCCAGAAAGAGAAGAACAAGAACAGGATATGTTTATATTGCTCCTGAAATTATTGAATATGAGAAAGTTCTGAATTCTTTAGGAATTGATGGGGATCAGCTTATTTCCCTTGCAATTTTGGTTGGAACTGACTTTAATCCTGGCGGAGTCAAGGGAATAGGTCCAAAAAAAGCGCTTTCTCTTGTTAAAGAAAAGAAATATCCTGTTAAAATATTTGGGGAGCTTGAGGAACAAGGGCGCCTTGATTTTAGCTGGAAAGATGTGTTTGAGATATTCAAGAAACCAAATGTAATTCTGGAAAAAGTTGAATTTCCAAAACTTGACAAGGAAAAGATAAAGGAAATTCTTGTAAAGAGGCACGAATTCTCGGAAGAAAGAGTAAACAATCAGTTTGATAAACTAAGAGAGATAAAAGAACAAGGCAAGCAGAGAACTCTTTTTTAGACAGAGTTTTGTAACTTTCAATTGTAATAATTTATAAATCTAAAGATTTATGGTTTGATATGGGATTAAGAACATATTTTGAGATATTGGGATGGGAGAGGAAGTGGAGAGCAGCTAGGGCGGTCTTGGGTATGCATATTGGGGATAGCAGCCCTGAAGCCAAAAGTGAACTATTTAGGGCTTATCGTGACGAAGCTATTGCTTTGATGAATCTTGGCAGATTAACAGGGAAGAGCAGTTATTTTGTGAGCGCTGCAAATTCGTGGGAACGAGCTGCCAAAGAAGTGAGTAAGAGTTTGCTGCATGATAAAGAAAGAAAAGATGTAGCTAGAATGTATAACGATTATGCTGAAAAGGCAAGGGAGTTCTCAAAATCAAGGAGAAGGATTGAAAAGGAGGGGAGGATAGAGAGGGGGATTTTGGGAATTTCAATTCTTTTCTTAATTGTTGGGTTATTCTTTTTATCATCTAACTTAACTGGAAACGCAATTGCAAATTTGCCAGTAAGAACAGTTTCGTGGTTTGGTGCATTTTTGGTTCTTATGGGAATAGTTTTTGGTTTCTTCCTATTGAGAAGGATGCAGAAGGCAGATCTCTAGAAAGTGATTTAAACGCATTTATATTGATAAACTTATGAGAAAGTTGCTGATAGTTTTGTTGATATTCGTTTTTTTATTGAGTCTTCTATTGCCTTTTTCTCATGCTCAAGATGAATCTGTCTTATCTATAGGGCAGGAATCATTTGCAAGAAATTTCGGGGAAGTGACTCTTCCTGAATCATTTGTGCAACCAATCAGACTTATTTTTAGTATTCCTTTGGGAGAAGATATAACACTTTCTTATCTTATTGTTCTAATTGCTATGTATATATTCATGTTATTGGTTGTGCTTAGCTTAATTCAATTTGTCCCTTTCTTTTCAGGAGCAAAAGCATGGATTGGCGCAATAGTTATCTCTCTTTTGATATCAATATCTGGGGGAGTAAGGGAGTCGGCAACATTTCTTTTGAGTTTTAATGTTAATTTAGGCAAATTTGCATCAGTTTGGTTTGTTTTTCTCGCTCTTATCTTGATTGTTTTGAGCTGGGGCTGGATGAGATTATTAAAAATGGTAAAAAACAAAGTTGGTGTTGAGGTTTCTGAACAGATGGGACTGGATTTGTCTGTAAAACCGCTAATGGAAAAATTAAAAGAAAAAAGAGCTTAAATCAATATCTCTTTAATTATCCAGCTATGGCTTGTCCTTCCTTTATTCCTTTTTGTTCTGCCTTAAACTCTCTGGCTGTTTGCTCTAATTCAGCTATCTTTTTCTTTTCTTCCTGTCTTTTGAAATATCTTGAGAGATAGTCTGAAAGAATGCTTAGAGTGATTATTATTGTACAGGCAAGAATAAATATAATTATTCTAGCCCACCAAGCATTAGTTGAAAACAAGATGTTTGAAATTCCTTTTGCTATAAAATTAAAAACACTTATCTGAGCAAAGATTATTGCAAATAAGAGTGCAACAGGCAGCGAGAAAACTTCTTTAATAAATCCAAATGATTTTATGAGTTTGGCAGATTTGAACAGGAACATAAACCAAATAAATAATACAAAGAAGAATGTGAAAGAGAGCTCATACGGGTAATTGAATAATACCTTGAAGATTATCTGGTTTGAGGAGAGAAAGTTGTGGATAGGACCGATGAATTTTGCTTTTCCAATAAGCTTTCCCCATTCTTGAGCCAGATAAGCAGATTTGTTCTCTGCTGTGGTGTATTGCTCATACTGCTGCTGGACTTTCTGGGTTTCGTTGGCAAAAGGCATCTCAGTTATGCCTGGAGCTCCGGGAGCTTCACCTTCTGCGTAGATAAGGGGAATTAACGAGAAAATTAATAAAACTGCAACAAACAGGCCTGCTCTTTTCATGAAATCTCTTGGTGTCTTATATTTAAAAAGTTAATTAAATGAAAATTATGGAAAAGGTATGCGCGGCTTTATTTGGCGTGTGAAGCGTATTTATTCAAGGCGTCTCTTGCATTAATCAGAGCATCTACAAACGTATTCGGACCATTCTGAGATGTGGGCAATCCATGGACTTTTATCGACCCAATAATCCTGTCATTAAGTTCAGACACTTTAGCAGTTATCTCTGCTTTTGAGAGCATATCTGCTTGGCTTATAAAACTGTTTACTTCTTGCCTAACTAAAAAGCTTCGTATGTTTTTATCAAATATTAAAATTAGTATTATCGCAATTAAACTTATTCCATAAATTACAATTACATTCGTTATTAACAGATCTTGTCCCAAATTTGCAATTACATAAGCAACTACTCTATATGTTATATATAGGGCAAATACAATCTCTACAAATTTCGCTATAAACAGCGTGCCTGTAGTTGGAGCTCTGCTTGATTTATAGATTAATGCAATAATCAGGGCAAATGGTATCAATACGGTTATTGTTACTGCGAACGCCCCCCATCCAATCAGTGAGGCATATATTTCTGCAGGCGCAATATAAATTACTGCAAGATAAGCTATTATTATTGAAATTGGCCATTCAATATACCATTTATTCTTCACGAATGGTAAGAATTCTGATAGTGTGTAGACAATGAGAGTAATTAGTATGAATAATAATATTTTGGTTATAGCTAAATCAAATACTCCTGCGCCAGTCAGAGTTGTTCCAAATAATTTTTGAATAATATCCTCACCAACTTCTCCAACAGTTGCTGCGCTAACAAAAGATATTGCGAGAATTGAAGTTACAAACAAACCTAGAAATAAGAACGCCAGTAATTTGTACTCTTTTTTCATGCTTTTAATTAGCTTTTGGTTATATTTAAATGTTTTTCTGCCTCTTTTTATTAGTCGCAAGTAATAGTAATCTTGAATTTCGTTGGGGAGAATGTTTTTAAAGTCGGCGGTTTTAAAAGAACTATGAATAAATTAAGGGGGATGCTGATGTCTGCTGTTGCAGGCGTCATTGGATTTGCAGGTTTTGCGAGTGCAGCATATTTCGGAATGGGATCAATATCTGATAGCATTGTGAGGTTTTACGAGGAATTTTTTGGTCCGATATTTGCCGCGCTTTTTGGGCAATATTATTCAAATGAATTTCTCTTTGCGAAAGTTCTTCTCTTTATTCTGTTGATTATGATTATCTCTTTTATATTGCAGAAAAGCAGTTTATTTGGTAATAAAAAAGGTATTATTTTTGTTATTTCTCTTATAGTTTCATTGCTCTCATTGAGATATCTTCCCGAGAATGATTTGATAAACGGGATATTGCTGCCATATGGTGTTCTTGGAATAACTCTTGCGACTTTTCTGCCTTTTCTGATTTATTTCTTTTTTGTGCATCAGTCTCCAATGGGCGGATTTGGGAGAAGAGCTGGCTGGGCTGTTTATGGAGTAGTATTTTTGGTTCTGCTTGGATTTAGGTGGGGCGAGGTTTCTTCAGCTTCACAATGGATTTATATGATTGGGATGATTTTAGTAATTTTGGCATTTATATTTGACAGGTCAATTCATAATTATTTTGCTTTAAGCGAATTGAAAAAATTTTCTGAATTTGGAGATAGGTCTCATAGAAATACGCAAAAAGTTAGACTGGATTTATTGCAAAGTATTTCAAATCCTGACAAGGAAGTTTTGGGAGAGATTAATGATATAAAGAAGCAATTAGGTATTAAATAAATCTTAGGGAATTCTTAAAATTGTGATATAATTTATTTCTTGCTGATTCTTTGGATGCCGACTAGTTTTCTCTCCTTGCCAGTACCCTCGTAAATTGGAATTTCTTTTGGCGGCTCATCTGCTCTTCTGAATGCCATAAATGCTCCTATAAATAGAAGAGCTACACCTGCTATAAGCATAAACGTATCGCTTATATTCGCAGGTATTGGGATTTTTAACATTGCTCTTATTCCTGGGTATGATAACAAAAATATAACAATTCCTGCGACAGCAAGAATATATCCTAGTGTTTTGTTTGCCATTTTCCTCTTTGTTTATGCTAAGTTGTATTGTAATTTATATTTAAACTTTGTGACTGATGAGATGAGAAGCATTTCAATAATTATTTAAGCGCGTTTTTGTTCTTTTTGAGATGAAAGGAATGCGCGGACAGGATGTTCTAGGGAATATTGTTATTTTGAAGTTTGACTGGGGGGACAAGCAGAAAGACAAGAAAAGAGAAGCAGAGAGATTTTTAAAAGAACATAAAGGAGTAAGAACTGTGCTTGAAAAGGTTGGCAAGTTTTCAGGCAGGTTAAGAACACTTAAGACAAGGTTTTTAGCTGGAGAGAAAAATCTCGAAGCTCTTTACAAAGAGAATGGGTGCGAGTTTAGATTTAATGTTGAGAGCTCTTATTTTTCAGGAAGACTAGCTTCTGAAAGGCTTGAAATTGCTAAACTTGTAAAAAAAGGAGAGAATGTTCTTGTTTTGTTTGGAGGAGTTGCTCCGTTTGCGATTGTAATTGCAAAGCTTTCTGGGGCGAGAAAAGTTGTATCTGTTGAATTGGGAAGAGAGTGTTCAAGATATGCAGAATTAAACGTAAAAAGAAATAAAGTTTCAGACAAGGTCTCAATTGTTCAGGGAGATGTTAGAAAAGTACTTCCGAAAATGAAAGAGAAGTTTGAGAGGATTATAATGGCACGCCCAAATCTTTCTGATTCTTTCTTAGATGTTGCTTTTCCCAGAGTTAAGAAGAATGGGGTTATTCATTATTATGGTTTTTATAAAGAAGATGAAGTTAGTGAAATGAGAAAGTTAATTGAATCTGAATCAAAAAAAGCAGGAAAGAAAATTAGATTATTTGGGATTAAAAAAGCAGGAGATATTGGAGCATACAAATACAGATACAGGGCAGATATAAAGCTTCTTAACTGACCTAATGATAAACCTTTTAAGGGCATAAATCTAACGTTGTCTTACGTGATGATGACCAATATTGATGATTTAATAAGCAGTGAAGTTGCTGAATTTATAGAAACAGAAGAAGATTTTGTTAATTCTGATATTGCTCCTAGAAATGAGATTTATGAAAATGGCAGATTTTGGGCAGATCTTGAAGAAGAAATTTATTATTTAGACACTTTTAGAATCTAGAACTGCAGGTTTTATATCTGCAGTTCTGCTCTCACTGCAGCAGGAGCTTCTCCGCCGTGCCATGTAAATCTTGGGCGAACACGCATTGAATAAATCCTCTCTGAATTATCGTCAAGAAGAATCGCAGATCCCTTTAATGCAGGGAGCTCTTCCATGTGTTGTTTTATGCTTTCCAAAAGGTATGTCTGCATGATTTCATTTAACGCATCTATATCGGGTTTTGCGGTAACTCTATGTGAGATAACTATATCGGACTGAGTTAGGGCGTCGTGATGTAATTTTCCCGGTTGCTGGGTGGCCATAACAAGAGATATTCCTGGCTGCCTGCCCTCTCTTAATAATTGTATCAACGCATCTGTTGCTGGCGTTGGCTTGTCTTTGCTCAAAAACTCGTGAATTTCATCAACAAAGAACCAGACCAGTGGCTCTTGTCTTTGTGATTTGTATTCTAAATATTCCTGTCCGTGCTGGATAGCCTCTATTTCTTCCTTTTTCCTCGCATCCATTCTGGTTTTGAAAATTTTTCTGCAGACAATACTTATTACAAGGGCGCGCACGTTGAAAACTCCGATTGAGCTATAAACTGAAGTGTCTAAGATTGTTGTAATTCCCGCATTTACCAAATCTTTTATCTCTGTGCCATTTCCTGTTTTTGAAAAAATCCCCCATGTATCTGCTGCTTTAAACAAAGATAGTGTGATATCTTTTGTATCTTTGTTTGCTTTTTGGTCTTTTTCTATTTCGTCCTGAACATCTTTGAGAGTAAAATCAGGATTTTTTTCTTTTAGTTCTGTAATTGTCTTTTCTATGAGCGTGCCTGCGAGGCTTGTCATTTCAAGGTTGAAAACGCCAATCCAGTCTTCTGCTTCCAGCTCTGATGACTTAAGAGCGAAAGTTGCATCAATCGGCATGTTCTTGTTTTTGTAATCTTCAACTTTTCCGAATGGAACAAAAACTTTTACAGGAAGAGCTTTGGATTTTAATTCCCATTCATCTAGAAGAGCTCTGTCTTTCTCGTTTTTGTATTTCATTGTCCAGAAAATCCCCATTGTATCAAAAATTATTGACGCGATGTTTTTGGCGGTTTCTGGAGGGAGATTTGATATTTCTTCTGCGATTGCGCCGATGGAGTACGATTTTCCAGTTCCTCTTTTGCCACAGATTAATACTACATGGCTTCTTGCTACGTCCATCCAGAGCTTGTTTGAAAGGGGAGTGTAATTTCCCATTTTGACATATCCTTTTCCAATGTAAATTAGTCCTTTATCACCAAATCTTTTTTTGTCTGCGAGGTCTCTTCCTATTATTATGTCGTAAGCCATGCTTTTAGATGAATTTTTGTTTATTAAAAGTTATTGTGCCCTAATTTTCTTAGGTTTGTAACTTAATAAGGTTTTTAAACAGCTTTTTCTTCGCCTGTTTATGGAAGAAAAAGTACGCGGAAATGAAATAAAGGACTTATTTTCTTTGCAGAGGATAAGGAAAAATCCTTGGATTCTTGCGACATTCTTCTTGATTTTAATTGTTATCTTTTTGGTGTTTGCGAAAAGCGGATTTAGCAGTGGTTCGGTTAGCAAAGATGTGGCTGCACAGAGACTTGTATCTTTTGCAAGTGCACAAGGAATAACTTTGGAAAATGTAGTGGTAACTGACAAAGGAAGTTTTTATGAAGCGAGCTTTTCAGTTGGCGGTCAGGAATCTGTTGCCTATTTAACAAAAGATGGGGAGTATATAATTCAGCCACAGGCTTCTTTAACAGGAGCATTGACTAATAGTCAGTCTGCACAAACCGAGAGTGAACCTGTTAGTGTTGATATAGGAAATAGTCCATCAATAGGAAATTTGAGTGCTAAAGTTAGTGTAATTGAATTTTCTGATTTTTCATGCCCGTATTGCGCAGCAGCTTCAGGGCAGAGTGAGCAGTATGTTTCGTATATGAAGCAGAACGATCCAAGCTGGGAGCCGGCAGTTCCAGGAATTATGGAAGATTATGTTCAGACAGGCAAAGTTAGATTTTCTTATATGTTTAGTTATGGGCATAGCGGAGGAAAACCTGCTAGTTTAGTTGGATGGTGCTTGAATGAGCAAGAATTATTCTGGCAGTTTTATGATATTGCGTTTGCTCATCAGTCAGATGTTGAAGACTTAAGCAAGATGAAAACTCTTGCTCAAGACCTTGGTGCTGACATGACAAAGTTGAATTCGTGTTTGGATTCAAAGAAGTATGATAGTCAATTTGATATTGAATCTGCAAAAGCAACATCTGCGGGAGTTAGTGGAACTCCAGCTTTCCTTGTAAATGGAAAACTTGTTGAGGGGGCAGTTTCATATTCTACCATTAAGAAAATAATCGATGCAGAGCTGGCGGAAGCGTAGGATTAAATTAGTTTTAGAAGAATATTTAAGCTCTTTTTATATTGTTTTTTCATGAATAAAGAGATGAATGTATTTTTTATTTTTATTTTTGTAGGGGTTCTTGTATTTTCAATTATCTCTGCTTCTTTCGTTTCAGCAGGTTTCTTCTCTAATCTTAAAGCAAAATTATCAGATTCTGGCATTTCTGGTTTTTCCATACTTGGTCAAAGATGTTATAATCTTGATGGGACGTCAGCAAATATAGCCTGGCTTGGGGGAAGATGTAAAAACAAAGAATGTATTAATAAAGATGGAACAAGAACAATAGCTCCAAGCAGTTCGGTGTGCCCAGAAAAAGCTGTAAAATTTGAAGGAGATATTCCTTCTGCGCCTTCATATACTGCTCCTTCTGATAGTATGAAGATAGTTGATGGTCTTCCAGCTGGGACAACTGTTGATATTGATAGTGTATTATCATCTCCTGCTCCTGAAACTTCAACATCAGCTAATTCTTCTGATAAGTCTGGTTTGGCGTCAAGTTCTGGCACTTCTTCGTGGACTTCGTCTTCAGGGTATTCTTATAAGGACGTGCAAAAATCTATTAGCAAAAAATATAAATGGTTAGATATAGGAGAAGCCACTATTGATATTTCTAATTTAAAAAAGATTATTGAAGGGGAGGGTGTTGTTGCCATGTTCAACATAGTAGAAAAGAACAGCACTTCTTCTAGTGGACCAACACCAAGAGAGTTGAAGTATTTCTTACAAAACAGGAATAATATTATGAATGTAATCTTGGCTGGAGAGGTTGATAGCGTGAGCAAATATACCGAGAAACAAGACGGTCTTTATTTAGTTGACTCTGTCAGAATGATTAATTTTGTGTACAAAGATAAATCTTCACAATTGGTTTGCAATTGACTTAATAATCTTATCTTCTTCTTTACTTGTTCAGAAAATCAACTTCCTCGTCAGAGAGCCGCATTTGCTCTTGGACGAGGGGCTTTTTAAGAATAGGTCTTATGAGATCAAAATCTCGCATGACTCTTTTTAACGAGCAATGAACAAGCTTTGCATATTTTTTTGATATTGTCTTTTTCTTTTCTATTTTCTGATTGTGAAGCCAGATTTTAAGGATGCGCTTCGGATTTTCGTATTTTGTGAATCCTTGTGTTGGTGTTTTTTTTGCATATGCAATTCCTGCGCTCTGGAAAATATTCTGGTAGATTAAAAATCTCCATGACTGGTCTCTGTATATTCTTCCTCTGAAAACATCTGCTTTTCCCAAGGCATAATACGCATTTGCGAGGGCCTCGTTTTTATATTCTCTTGGAATATTTTCTTCAATCCAGAGAAATACCTCGTCTAAAGAGAGCTTTGTGTTGTCAAAAAGGTCAAAAAAAGGCGCCCTCTCTTTGAATAACTTTCTTAAAATGTTAAAAATGTTCTCTTCTACATCTCTTTTTTCAGAGACATCCACTATTATATTGTGGTCATAAGCGTATGATTGCAGGTCATTTATAGCTGCTCTTACATCTCCTTGCGATTTTAATGAAATTTGACTAAGAAATGAAATGTTTTTGTTTATTCCTTCTTTTCCAGAAATTTTTTTTAAAATCTCCAATATAGAAAGAGTTGATAGAGCTTTCATCTCTATAATCTTGCATTTTGCCCTTAGAGGAGATAATTTTGACTGCCAGACGTCATTGCATGTCATGACTAATGGATAATTTGTCATGGTAACTAATCTGACTAGTTCCGGTATGCCACCAATATCTGTTCCAGTAACCCCATCTACTTCATCCATCAGTATAATCTTTCCAGCTTTGAAGAGGCTTTTCTGTTCTGTAGCTGGTTTAACGATCTGCTCGAGCTTAAGGCGGTTTCTTAAGTCTGAGGCGTTTAATTCTAAAATCTCAAGATTATTTTCTTTTGCTGCTGCCAAAGCGAGCGAGGTTTTTCCTGTTCCAGCAGGACCGTGAAGAATAATTCCTCTTCTTTTTGGGAATTCAGCCAGAAATTTTTTAATTTCAATAATGGCTGCATCTTGCCCATGAAAATCTTCGTATTTTTCTGCTATATACTTTTCTGAGAGATTTTTGTACATTTTCAGGTAGCTTTGCCTTGTCCGGCAAGAACGAAAGAAGCCAATAGAGCCTGAAGCTGGACAAATTCGTCAGAGCCTTCTGTCATTCTAAATTCCGTTTCTCCTGTTTTTTCTGTTAATCTGACTTTTAACTCTGGCTCTATCTGCAAATTCCAAATTTCTTTTTGTACTGCTTTTATAACTTCTGTTCCTGCTATGCTTTCCTTGAGCATTACGTCTAAAAGCTTGTCTCTTGCATTAATGAAATCACCTGCAAGCGCATAATCGAGAATGACTTTGATTCCGGTTGGTTTTGTTGACGAGGCGATTATTTCAATCATCTCTGAATTTATGTCCATTGCAATTGAAGCAGTTGCCTGAAGAAGATTTATTGCTTTTCTGCAGTCTCCTTCGCTTGATTCATAGACAGAATCATAAGCATCCTGTGAAACTTTAAGGTTCTCTTTTTCTGATACTCTTTTTATTATCTCTGCGATATCTTTCTTCTCCAATATCTTGAATCTGAATGAGACGCATCTTGACTGGATGGGGTCGATTATTCTACTTGAGTAATTGCAGGAGAGAATAAACCTGCATGTGTTGCTATAATTCTCCATTGTTCTTCTAAGGGCTTGCTGCGCTTCTTTTGTAAGAGCGTCTGCTTCATCAAGGAAAATTACTTTGAACGGGACATTTTTTATTGCCTTTGTTCTTGCAAAATCTTTTACTTTCTGTCTTACTACATCTATTCCTCTCTCATCTGATGCATTTAACTCCAGATAATTTTCTTTCCAGCTTGGTCCGAATAGTTCCTTTACTACTATGAGCGCTAGAGTAGATTTTCCTGTTCCAGCAGGGCCTGCAAATAAAAAATGAGGTATATTAAGTGCCTGTACAAGAGATTTTATTCTTTTTATTATTTCGTGCTGGCCTACAACTTCCTCAAATTTACTAGGTCTGTATTTTTCTGTCCAAATATCTGTCTGGCTCATGCTCTTTTTGAATCCTCTGCTAAATTTTGTGTTAAAAATTGATTATAAAGATTTGTGTGTTATATTTACACAAATCTTTAACTTTCATTTCTTACGAAATTTCAAGTATAAATATTGTTGTTATCCAAAATATGCTAAGATAGATTAACCGACGATAAAATAAATCTAATTTTTTATTCTTATACTGATCTCATTCTGTGCATCTTTCTTCTATGCTTTTCTTTCTTAAGTCGCTTTCGCTGCCATTTCCATCTCATCTGCCCTTTCTTTTTCCATCTTCTGCTTGAGCGTTTCATAAAATTCTGAATTTTTGTATGTTTATAAAGATTGCTCAAGCAATCTTTAAGTTTCATTTCCTCAAAGATTTTTAATCTTCTGGGCTCCAAGAGCAAAGCTCTTTAGAGCTTACGAAATCTCGACTATAAAGGTTTTTAAGAGAGTTTTGTCTTTGTGATTTATGACTTATTGGAGAATTGTAAAAGATATCATTGGCAAGGCAGACATAGTTCTAGTTGTACTTGATGCTAGAATGCCAGAACTTTCAAGAAACGAGGATCTTGAAAGTCTTGTTCTTAGAAGCAAGAAAGAGCTATTTTTGGTCTTTAATAAAATAGACCTTGTTTCTAAGGAGCATCTTGCATTTTTAAGAAAAAGGTATCAGAAATCTTTTTTTGTTTCAGGACCTAGAAATATCGGGATTGCCAGACTAAGGGGGGCTATAATGGCTACCGCGAAAAGAAAAGGAATAGAAAATCCAAAAGTTGGAGTTGTAGGTTATCCAAATATAGGTAAGTCTGCAATAATAAATGCTCTTTCACATAGGGCAAAGACGATAATCTCTCCTATCGCAGGAACTACAAAAGGAGTGCAATTTGTAAGGGCAGGAAGTATGCATATATTAGATTCTCCTGGAGTTTTTCCTTATGAAGACGATGAAACAAAACTCGGAATTCTTGCTGCAAAGAATCCAGAGGACCTGAAAAATCCAGAGCTTGCGGCTTTTGAAATAATAAAGATGTTCTTAATGAGCAATAAAAAAGCGCTTGAAGATTTTTATGGATTGGAAATTGATGAAAAATGGGACAGCTATGAAATAATCCTTCAGATTGGTCTTAGGAGAAAGTTTCTGCTAAAAGGTGGAATTGCAGACGAGCATAGGGCTGCAATGCAGATAATAAGAGACTGGCAGAAAGGGAAGTTGAGGATTTGATTAATAATTCGGTTTTATTTT